>CAYNEQ010000056.1:0-5805 GCA_964396295.1 uncultured Gammaproteobacteria bacterium | reverse complement strand
TGACCCCGTAGTTCAATGGATAGAACGAGAGCCTTCTAAGCTCTAGATCTAGGTTCGATTCCTAGCGGGGTCACGCGGCAACGCTGCGGCTTTGCCGCAAGTTTATTGATGGTGTCCTTGGTATAACGGTTATTACGTCGGTTTGTGGTACCGACAACACGGGTTCGACTCCCGTAGGACACCCCGAATATGCCTTCACAAAAAAAACTCCTCATTTTGTCGTGCTCGACCGGCACAGGTCATACCAGGGCCGCAGAAGCATTGCGACTGACATGCGCTACTGTCCGACCGGATATTGAGGTCTTACACCTCGATATGGCCCCATACTTGGGCTGGTTTACACGCACTACGGTTGTTACTTCCTACAATCTTATTTTTACCTATATACCAAAAGTATATAAGCTCATCTATTCAGTATCTGATTCTTGGGTTATACAAAAATTTTTCAAATTGCTTGCACCGATCATCAGTTTCGGCGACAGAAGGTTGTTAAAAAAAATAAATCAGTACCGACCAAATTACATTATTTCTACCCATTATTTAGCACAAATAATTTTACCTGATAATTTTTATTGTCCTATTGATACCGTCATTACGGATTATTACCCTCATAAAACTTGGCTTTGCCCTAATGTGAGAAATTTTTTTGTGCCTACGGAAGAAGTTAAAGCCAGTTTGGAAAAACTACATACGCAAGTTATCGCCAGCGGCATACCCATTGATCCGGAATTTCTTAAAGAAAAAGATAAGGCTCTCTTAAAAGAAAAACTTGGAATCCATAACTCATGGCCAGTGGTTCTTATTATGCCTATGGGAGCTGAAAAAATAGCTGTAAAGCAAATTGTGGAACATATATATCAGGAAAATAAAGGCAACGAAATAAATATTGCTGTTATCTCTGACAAAAAAACAGATTTGCCGTCTTATAAAAATTTATTATCTTTAGAAAAAGTAGAAAATATAGACGAATGGATGCGCATTGCAGATGTGATCATTACAAAAGCCGGCGGTCTGACTATTACAGAGGCTCTGCAGTTGCAAAAACCGATGATTATTATCAATTCTATTCCGGGACAAGAGGATTATAACGCCGAGTATTTAGAAAAAAATCATTTTGGAGTTACAGCCAACTCAGCGTCAGATGTGGCTAAAAATCTGTTTGAAATTTTAGATAACAAAATAAATCTAAACAAAAAATCTTACCCGGATGCGAGTAAGATTATTTTGGAAAAAAGTTTAACGGACAATTAGTATACTACAGCGCACATCGCTGATCATTTGGATTTTGCATACAAAAATCTGAATTTTGGTTATCAATATTCATTTGGGTAGTACTGCGTATCAAAGAATTAAAGACAAAAATAGTCAGGGAGTATGCGGCTAGCACAACGGCCAAACCAATAGTGGCATTTATTAATAATTTTCTAGCTGTTCCCACTTGTTCATCATTTCCTCCCGCTGTCATCCACTGAAAGCCCGCATAGAGTGCCAAACCGACGAAGATAATTCCAATCACACCTAAAGCGGTCTTAATAATTTTTGCCGCGAGTTCGCGCGGATCTGTATAACTACCAAAACCAGCGCCGTTACTTCCAGCTGCCGCACCCAACTGATCAAAGGCATCAGTGCGTATGGAAGAAGTTGCCGCAGACACAAGGACTGGCGACAACGCACTTAAACCCATTAAGACAATAAATAAAAGCTTCTTCATACCTAGAGTGTTGCTTCAAAAATTTTATCTAAGACAAAGTAACTCAAGCTGTACGAAACAAGTATAATTACTAGTCCAATCACGGCCATTTTTAAAATTCCCGTTGCTTTGGCCACTGTCTCATCATTTCCAGCCGCAGTCATCCATAAATAACCGGCGTAAATAGTGAGCACCAAAAATATTGTTCCTAACAATCCTAGTCCTACTCGTATAATCTTACCCACTGTTTCAGATAAGGTGGTGGCATTAGCGGCTCCAAAACCACTCTTTTGAGCTATTTGCGTTGATAAATCAGGCTCTGTTTGAGCAAAAACCGGGCTTAACCCTATACATAAATTGAAAACGACTAACAGGCTCAGTAAAAATTTTTTCATACAAATTAATTCAATCCACCTAACTTAGTCGTTACAAAATACGTAATGGCATACGCAGACATAATAATTACCAACCCAATCACGGCCATTTTTAAAATTCCAGTAGCTTTGCTCACTGTCTCATCATTTCCAGCGGCGGTCATCCATAAAATACCTGCGTAAATTGTAAGCCCTAGAAATATTGTTCCCAATAAGGATAGGACTGCTTTTATGACCGTAGCTATAGAAGTTGAGAGGTCTGCCGAAACACCAAGTTTTTCACCATTTTGACCCCCAATTTGCTCCAATCTGCCAGCAGCATCCTGAAGACCTTGCGCCGACGCAAATCCCATAAATATGAAGGTCGACATTATTGCAATAGTTAAAATTATTTTTTTCATATAAAATTTCTCTATTTAGATAGACAGAAATATACTCTAAATATTATCTTGACAACTACCAGTCGCTGGATCACCAACCCATTTACATAGAGGCGCACCAGTATTAACGTCATCATGCTGAGTATTACACTCAACAGGATCTAAGGAATCAGAGCAAATCCCTCCAATATTTTGTGGTCCTGGATTATTTTGAGCAGTTCTGTCTGTCAAAGCCCCAAATACAAACCTCGATATCGCATATGCAGACAGAACTATCACAAGTCCCAGCACTGCATGCTCCATAATGCTTTTTGAGGTGCTGACTTTTTCTTCATTACCAAAGGCAGTCATCCACCTGAAACCGGCATATAAAACAAGGAGGAAAAAAATAGCACCGACAAAAGAAAGCGCAATACCGATTATTTGACCGATGAGGTCCGGGATAGCGTTAGGGTTATTTCCTGTAGTCCGACCGATCAAACTATTTGGCGCAGCTGCGTCTATACCCCATTTATCTGCTAATACAAAATTAGGGGCTGCAATCGCGATAGCCATTAAAATCAAAAATAATACTTTTTTAAATGTCATATATTTTCAAGCTGAATAAAATGAAAAGGGTTACCAGACAGAGATTCTTCATTTCATTCAGAATGACAATAGCAACTACAGAGGATGGCGCGTCTGATTCCCATGGGATACATAGATCAAACGCGCCGTTTCTAATCCTCTGCTTCTAAACTATGGTGCTGTTGTCGCGGTTACCAAACTATTAATGACGTAGGTTGCCAAGGCGTATGCAGACAAGATAATGGCCAAACCAATAATACCTGAGAAAATCCATTTTCTGGCTTCTCCGGTTTGTTCATCATTACCACCGGCAGTCATCCATTTGAAACCACCGATAAGGATAATCACTACGGCTACGATGCCAAGCAATCCCATCGCGGTTCTAATAATACTGGCCACAGTGGTGCGAATGTCTTTATTCCCCAAACCTGTTGCTGCAGCTTTGTCGATCCCTAAATCCATAGGAGTAATCTGACCCTGAGCTGCTACTACTACTGGAACTAACATGGTAGTGAATACTGCCAAAGTGGCAAACATTTTTTTCAATTTCATCATATTGTCACCCCCTTTCTATATATAAAATTCATACAGCTAAAATAAATATTGCTGGAATTAGTATAACACAACTCATCACTGTTTCCCAGTTAAGAAATCCAGGAACGTGGATTACAAAACATAGCTTGCCAGCATGACCATAACGCCGATTAATGCCCAGCCCATCGTTTTCGTTCCCGCATCCACTTTTTCAGCATTTCCTGCTGAAGTGAGCCATTGGAAACCTCCCCAAACCAGCATAAGTAAGGCAAATGAACCGATAATTCCTAGGACTGCGGATATTACAGTTTTAATTAAACTTGTCACCTCAGTTGTCTGGATAGGATTTTCTATACTACAAATTTCATCGCCTCTGCCGTTGAAAGTGCAAGAGCTGCTCGCAGAGCCAGCAGTACATCCACTACGACTTGGCACACAGCCTTCAAAATTTTCGCCCTCTACCACCCTACTCTCTCCTTTGCAAAAATCCTTACACTGAGCTAACGCATCAGCATAGCTAGGCGCGTCAATACTTTTGCAAGAGCCATCTATTTTAGTACAGCTAAACTGCTCAGCCCGCACGTTATTCTTTGGCAATAACAAAATGAGTATAAATACTAATAAACGAAGAAAAAATCTTTTTCTCATAATTTTATTTTGGAATAAAACCAAACACCATAGTGACTAGCATATAGCTCGCGAGCATTACTACCACACCTAACGTAGTCCAGACTAATATTTGTTTTGCCTTCCCTACCCGCTCTTCATTACCGCTTGCGGTCATCCATAATAACCCAGCCATGACATATAGACCGAGAGCTATTGAACCGATAAAGGCGGTCATTAAATTAATGGCCCTGGAAATAAATTTTTGCGGCGTGGTAAGATTGCCAGGGTTTAGAATTTGAGAAGCTGAGGCCTTTAAGCCATTTATACTTGTTCCTGATAGTGGGTTATTCGGATCTTCTATAGATTGACTTTGGCACGGTTCAACCGAAGTGGTACAACCATCTTTACCGTCACAGTCTTCTTTACACTGTATCTGGGCATCAAGAAGTGAATCAGCAGAGTTATTAAAACAGTCACCGTTTTTCAAAAAACAGCCGTAGTTTCTTTTTTTTGCGCAAGCGGTGGCGCCGGTCGCGCAAACAGAGTTGCCACAAATTTTCTTACATTGACTATCTGCATCTGAAAAATCAGTGGCCGTTATGTTTGTACACTTACCATCTTTATAGCAACTTCACTGTGTAAGAGCTGCACACGGCTTGTCTAAAAGTTCACACAAGTAACATGCTGGACATGAGGCTTTACACCTCGCCAGTACTGCGGCCCCATCACGGTAATAGGTAATATTTTTACATCCATTATAATCAGCACTCTCACATCCTTGTCCTGTTGCACATTTTGCAGACAGTTGAGTGCACCCTAAAGTTTTTGACTGTGGACACAAGCTATCAAAATCAACATCACAGTCAGTTTTTCCTTCAGCTTGACATTTATCTTTACAAGCAAACGGGCTGCCATCAATATTTTCACATTGCGAATCATTGTTCATAAAACAGGCATACGACGATGCAAAACTTTCAGAAGGAGAAAAAAATAATTTTATAAAAAACAAAAAAACCGCCGCAACCAACAATAATTTTATATTGAACATCTTTTTCATATATCTTACGGCTTTAGCATATAATCCCCTTTTAAATCTATCGCTGTACCTAAGAATCGAACGAGCATATAGGCGCCAAACACGACTACTAGTCCGATAACAGCCGCGGTCAAAATACCGATACCCTTGCTTGTCTGCTCAGAATTGCCTCGCGATAAAATCAAGACAAAACCGCCGTAAATAAAAAACAACAAGGCCAGCGCACCAACGATACCAAACAAATAATTAATGACATTAAACATTAGGATAACAAAAATACTGATGCTCCGGCACTGGCCTTCGTCTGCGGGGTTGCCTGTCGGGGCGTCTAATGCACACGCCGGAATGAATTTACTTGTCTTCGGCTGTCCAGACGTTTGTTGCGCTAGAGCCAAATCAGGAAAAAAAACAGCAACCTGAAACAAAATAACCATAACAAAGAATACATTCCTTATTGCCCCCCTCATAATGTTTGATTTATCTTTGCCGCGGCCCGATTTAACACCTCTTGCTTATATTTCCCTTCTCTACCTCCCGGCGCGGGCAAAAGCCATTCACGCACCATAATAACCAAGGCCTTCACGCTCAAATCATAATCTTTTCCTTTTTACCCAC
>CAYNEQ010000055.1:0-5930 GCA_964396295.1 uncultured Gammaproteobacteria bacterium | reverse complement strand
GTAAATTGTTAGTTGCTATGACTTGTTGCCAAGATAAGGCCTGTGGTCATCCAGCCCGTTACGGTTTTTCTCAGGAAGAATGGGATAGACTCACCATGGAAACGGGATGGACTAATTTGGAAGATGAAATACGTAATAGTTCCGGCCATAAGAAGGAGCAGTTAGAAGAAAAACTGAGAAAAGGAAAAGAAGCCATGCAGACTTTAGATCAGGCACGGGTAAATTATTTACGTCGTCATGGTTTTGCGGCCGAACTAGTGACAACAGATAAATTTCCTAAAGGCGATGTTATTATTGCTCGTCGATTGCCAAAAGATTTCTCTGCTAGGCTAGCAGCTCTAGAGGAGCTGGAAAAGGAAGCTCCTAGTAAGTTTGATGCAACTTTATTAAGATTAGATATACTAGCTCGCGGTAAAGATGTTGGTGGTCTGCGTGAAGATTATGGTAAAGATTGGTCAGATGCTGATTTTCAAGAGCTTATACGATATTTTGAGGTAAGGGGCAAAAATAGAAACGGTGTTAAAAAGGTAGAACCAGTAGAAAAACCTAAAAAAGAAGAAAAACGCCCAGACTCAGATCAGGATAGAGCAGAAAAAGCAATATTTGGTGTCAAGTTGGGAGCATATCTCAAGAGTCGTGGCGTACCAGAAGGACAGTCATTTGGAAAGGCTGTGGCGCTTGCTAGAAAACGAATGGCCGAGTTGCAAGACGCTACACCTGAAGTCACGAGATCTGCTGTCGATGAAGTTGTGCAGCTATATACCCAGCAAATATAACTCTGTTTAACATAAAAATTTAATTAATTTAATTTATAAAATATGGAAAATCAAGATACTATTCAGGGGAGACTTGAAAAAATGAGTAAGGCGGAGTTGGAGAGCGATGTTGAACGCTGGCGTGAAAAGGTCGCTGGTGCAGCTCTAAGAATTGCAAGAAAATTAAATGAAGAACGTGATGGTCAGCCTGATAATGAGTTCGATTTGTTCTTAGCAACAAAACACTTACACGAAGATGCGGAATATCTCCTTGCTTTAAAAACAACTTTAGTTACTAAAAGATAATTTTATTTCTTAATACTAAATATATGTCTGGTGATTACCAAGACGTGGCGGCGATAGAAGCTCAAAAAATGGAAGGGCTAAAAGCCTTAACAGAATACGGAGTGGATAAAGAAAAGTCAGTTTTGCTTGCACAGACGCAAGCTGATGCAGAGAAGTTTACCTATCCTTGGAATCCTAACCGGCCCGCTTATGGTGCCTTACCTCATTTTGGAGACAGAGATCAGATTATTGGTCATTTTGCAGACGAAGCTAAATACTTTGGTAAACATTATCAGCCAGGACCTGATGCAAAAAAACCAGCATGGATGGATGCGTCCTATGCCGAAGGCGCGCTTATGTTTGAAATGAAATTTGGCAAAAAATTGTCTGAATTTGCGGAAGAAATTCTGCGACAATATCCTGACCTGGGAAAGCAAGGTAAGGAGATAAGTATTTTTGGGCTTTCAGGATCTGGAAAATCAACGGCTCTAGAATCGTTACGAGATACGCTGGGTGAAGATGTGGTAGAAATGGATAGTGATACTATTCGGTATAATTTATTAGGTAAAATGGTCCGTGATATAGAAACGGCAAATGGTGCGACTCTTGATCAGGTGCGGAATGACTTGCTACATAACAATATATCCGGTGCTTTGTATTTTGCCGTAAACCATATAGCTAAAGAATTAAAAGCGCGTGGTTATACAGTGCTCCGCTCTTCCACTAGTGCCAACGAAGGCTCTGATGTGACTATGTATATAGAGCATCCTTCCGTAAACCCAGAAAATATTGGTACAAGCGGAGATAAAGAAAAAGATAGCGCTGAAGTAGCTGCGGTAGCAAAAGAATTGCATGCTGTTACACAATCTCGCACGCATGGAGCTGATAGTTTTGATTGGGATCACGCAGAGACCCAATTAGATTTTCGCCAAATGAAGCCGGTCACTGTCCAAGTTCCTGAACGAGTACACGGCATCTTTGTAACTGGTGTTCGGGATTATTTAAAGTCTCATCCTGATGTGGTGCGTGTTGCCAACCCAACTAATACTGATTCAGAGGCTATTAAGAGAAATTTTGCTAGACAGTTTGAAAGTGTTTTAAAGTAAGTGATTGTCCATATTGACAAAAGCTAAAAAAAAGTATATACTATCCTGTTATTTTATATTCCATATATGGAAATTGCAGGTGAAATTCGCAGACCTACCCAACCAGTCCAAGCTAAAGAATTAGAGGCGTTGCCATCCGTTATTATTCAAGCTGGGCTTGAACATTCTCAAGGAGAAAAAACAGTTGATAATAAAGAGTCAAATTTGGATATTTCATTGCATAAGGAGGATGAAGGTAGCTTACAAGATATGCTCGAAAGTATAGACGCAGAATTAAGAAGTGCAAAAACTCAAGTAAGATCATACCAGGAGATGGCTTTAAAACATCAATCAAACCCTGCCATTCTTTCTAATCTGGATAGGGAGAGTAAATTTTATCAGGATAAATACGATAATCTAATACAAAAGAGAGATACTGTTGTTAAAAGACTTCGTGTACTTAGAGCTCAGGCATAATTGTTGAGTAAATATATACCTTCTTTGGATCGGCTGTTATGTATAGTTAACCTTACCTGGTAACACTCTGCTATTCTAAGGGTTACACTTTTAACCTTTAGTACTATGGCAGGAACACTACGCTCAGCGCCTTGTGAGATGCGAGCTCGCTGGTATTTGCAAGTCGATAAATATGGTAAGTCAGTGAAGGAAGTTTGTAATATCTTCGGTATCAGCCGAAAGACATATTACAAATGGTATAACCTTGACCACCATTTAATACATCGGGATTCCAAACGAAGAGAAATGCACCCACACACCAAACTCACCCCACGGATCAGAATGTTTGTGTATGATCAGAAGATTTTGTATAACTACGGTCCAGAGAAAATGCGATTGCTATTGGAAAAGAAATTTAATCTGCATGTTTCTAAAATATCAATCTACAAATACTTCAAAAAGAGAAGATTAATTAGAAAACCGCAGAAGAAACAACCATGGTACACACCGTTAAGAAAACCATATGTTGCTACCGTACCAGGTGAGAATGTCCAACTAGACGTCAAATATGTGCCTGGCACTGATCTCAGTTGGCGCTATCAGTATCGGTTCATAGATACGGTGACTAATCTGCAATACGCCATTGAAGCGAACAGTAAAGATGCTTGGTCCACAATCTGGGCATTCCAACAGGCAAGAAAAAGTTTTCCATTCACAATTACTGGCATACAGACTGATAACGGATCTGAATTCCGAGGTGTATTTCATCGCTTCCTGTTAAACAAACATATACCACATCGGTATATACCAAAAAGAAGTGCCCCGTGGAATGGTAAGGTAGAACGAGCGAATCGATCTATTGATGATGAATATTATTTGAATCCTAACCGACCGTGGAACAACCTGCGGGCATACACGAAGTGGTACAACTGTGAGCGCCCACACCTTGGCAAAGGTATGTATGGCCTTACCCCCATGGAAAAATACCTTAGTCTAGCAGAAACAACAGTGTAACCCTTGAAGGTTAACCGTACATGTTATTGACAAAATGGCTTTTTTATGCTATACTAATCTGTTTGCTAATGGGGCTAAAACCCTAGTAAACCTTACTTAAATATAGGCAAGAAACGTTCTTTACAATCGACACAGTTCTTAAAAAACTGGCAAACGGTATATTTTGTATTACTAAGGTAGTATGCAGTATACCGTTTCGCCAGCTTCCCGCAGTCAACCAGCAGGTCGGTAGCCAATCCGACCAAGGAGCCACCATGAAGGTCATCGGCATCACCCGCTTCGCCCTCCGCCACTTCGACTCGTCGTTCCGCGGCACCAAGGTCGTCGGCATCAACCCCGACCAGCTCGTCAGGACCGCGATCTACGCCCTCCAGCAGGGCGCGGCGTTCGTCGACGGCTACGCGCCGTTCTGCAAGCACCTCTTCCTCGAGAACCCGACGGAGGAGACCTGCGCCGGCATCGCCCGCATCACGCCCGACAACGCGCACCTGCTCCGCTCCGGCTACCAGGCGCGCCGCGACGGCGAGCTCCCGGTGCTGACCCGCTGGTTCGAGGGCCTCGAGCCGCCGCGCGCCACCCACCTCGACCTCGTCCTCTACTCGTACGACCAGCTCGTGCAGGAGAGCGCCGGCAAGCCCGAGAGCGAGCGCGACGTCCCCGAGGCGGCGTGGAGCATCGTCAGCATCAACGGCGAGCTGCAGCCGGCCGAGTCGCCGATGCCGCCCCTCACGATGATGCGCAACGCGCTCGGCAAGGACCAGGGCGGCTCCGGCTTCCCGCTCGACACGGCGCAGTACCTGCGCTCGGTCGAGTTCTGGTCGACGCACGCCGTCGTGCAGTAGCTGCGCGGCGTTCGGAGAACTGTGTCGAACTACTATCCTAGAGCCGCGAGGTTCAACGGATGTATTCGCAAACGGAGGCTGGAATATCCTTCCAGGCCTCCGCTCCGACTATCTTTTTTACTTCAGTAGAAATGATTGAGGAACAAAAAATCACCTGTGAAAAGGTGGTTTTTTGTTTATGTTTAGAAATATATTTGGGAATAGACAGCTGTTTGAAACCTCCTTAGTAGTTCAAGTGATTATGAGTAAGTATAGATTAAGAAGTCCCTCTTCTATTTTAAGCATTATAATCATCTTAGTGTCAGCTTTTGCTCTTATTTTTGGCTGTCTCTTATTTTGCCAATAGTAACTACTAGTATATTACAGGATAAGTTGCCGGTTCTATCTTTTTAGCTAATAATTCACGTATTTCTATATTCCATTGTTCAAGCCTTGGCTGTAGTTCTTCAGCATGTAGTAAAAAGTTCATGAGGAGTCGGTTCGGGGCTACAATACGGAACTACTCCTTAAAAAAGGAGTAGTTTTTGTTTAACGTTACAAGAGAAACGCGGTTTGTTGTCTATCGGAATTTATAGTGTAAATTTTCTAGGAGACCGATCCAAGCCTGCTCGCTCGCAAAGCATTAAAAATTACTAGCACATCAATAATCTCTTGCAGGATGGCGCCTAAAAGCGGTGGTACAAAACCAAAGGCAGCACAAATCATCAGGATAATGCTGAGGCCGATACCAAACCAAATACTTTGCAGAGCGATACGAATAGTTTTTTTTGCTAGGGAAATAATAAACGTAACTGAGGAGATGTCGCCGCCTAAAAAGACAATGTCAGCGGCCTCTGAAGCGGCAATATGTTCTTCGTTGCTAAATACCAGGCCCACATCGGCAATAGCCAGTGCCGGAGCATCGTTGATGCCATCGCCAACCATAGCTACTATCTTGCCGGTTTTTTTCAGATTTTCTACGCCGGTTTTTTTATCTTCCGGAGATAAGCCTGCTTGTACTGTTATCATAGCCCCTGCTTCACCAAGTTGGGCCAATATTTTTTCCGCATTTTCTTGGCGATCGCCGGTAAAGATAAACAAAGATAGTTTTAATTTTTTCAACGCATCGATAATTCCAGCGGAATTATCTTTAAGCTTATCTTGAAATTCAAACCGGGCAATTAGTCTGTCTTGCTGGTGCAGTTCAATCGCGTTTGTATGGTGCTCCTTTGCCATTTTAGCCAGCGTGTATTGCTGTCCGGCGATAAGGGCGGAAATACCCGAGCCGATTTTTTCGTCTATTTTTTCAGCAATCATACGAGGCGCGTTTATTTCTTTGGCGCCCGCGACGATCGCTTTGGCCAAGGGATGTAACGAGTTTCGTTCAATGGCTTCAGCAATGCTGTACACTTTTTTTAGATGAAAATTGGGATCAAATATTTCTACATGGCTGACCAGAGGCCGACCAAGCGTGATAGTTCCCGTTTTATCTAAGACTACCGCCGTCACCCGAG
>CAYNEQ010000054.1:0-5951 GCA_964396295.1 uncultured Gammaproteobacteria bacterium | reverse complement strand
TACTATTACTCGTATTTTAGAGAGGTTCTTAAGCAGACAAGTCTTAACCTATCCGTCACTAGGAGTCGATGGGTGGTTTAGTGACGAGCAGGTGATTGTAAATACTCAAAATCAAAACTCTCCGGAACAATTGCAAGGGTTTTTTGTTTCCGGTGTTTGGTCTTCCGGAAGTCAGTTGCGTAAGGGGGATGTAATTACCGAAATTAATAATCGCGTTGTGACTGCAGATAATTTGTGGTATACTGTGAGCAACGCCACGAGTGTAAAAGCAAAAATCTTCAGAGGCGGAAAAATAATTGATGTGGATGTAAAAATAGTACAAACAAAATAAATTAAAATTTACTTACTCTGTCATCCTGAGGGTTACGCCCGAAGGATCTCTGTCCCAACTGTCATTCTGAATTTATTTCAGGATCTTATGGGATGCCGAAACAAGTGCGGCATGACAAACCAGACAGAGATTCCTCACCCTGTAAAGGGTTCGGAATGACAATAATATTGAATATGTTCAATATTCTAAAAAAACACAGCGCACTAGTTTTCATGTGGGGATTAGTGTTTTTAACTGTATCAATTTTTGCTAGTTTGTTCTTTCCAAGACAATATAGCGCCACCAGCCAGGTCCTCATTATTTCTCGAGACAAAAGCGGTGTGGATCCGTATACGCAAGCTAGATCAGCCGAAAAAGTCGGGCAGAATCTGACGCAGATTATCAATACAACTGATTTTTACAACAAAGTGATCAGTAATGAGAATTACGTTTTTGACCGAACGCCATGGAAAAATCTTTCTGATGAACGTAAGAAAAGAAAGAAGTGGAATAAAGACGTCCAAGCTAACATGCTATACGGCGTTAGCATTATGAATATTAAAGTCTATAGCTATAGTCAAAATGAAGCGTTGGCGCTTTCAAATGCCATCACCCAGACTATGGTTACTCAAGGCTGGGAATATCTTGGCGGAGATGTGGCCATCAAATCAGTGAGTGATCCGCTTGTTTCTCGCTGGCCTACACGGCCTAATTTGTTTGCTAATGCCGGCATTGGTTTTTTGGTAGGCGCCTTAATCTCGAGTTTATGGGTATTGCGCTATCGTAAACATACGTTGTTTGGATAATTTATTTAATTTTATATATGGCTCATCAGTTTGATTTTTTAGAATCTTTTATTCATAACGTTTTAGACGAAGCAGGTTTTGAAAATTTATCAGAAGCCACCAGAAATCAGTTTGTGCCTATGTTTGTGGCTGAGGCTGAGCGCCGGTTGGGGTTGGCGCTGCTGCCATTGCTTACTGATAAACAAGCCTCTGAATTAGCCGACTTAGCTAATAATGACAAGACAACCGCCGAGGATTTGGCAAACTTTTGGCAGCAGAATGTTCCTAATTTTCAAACTGTCGTAGAGGAAACCCTTACTGCCTTTGCTGAGGAATTTAAAAAGACTTTAGCCGCGGTACAGAAATAATTTTATGGCAGGGTTGCCCACACAATCTGATTTGGCCTCCAGACAACAACAAGCGCAAGAGAGATTGCGTGAGCTTAAAGATAAATATAATGAGTTTGTTAATTTTTGGGAAACATTTCAAAAAGAAGAAGCTGATTTATTAAAAGAGGTGCATCAGCATTTGGATAAAGAAAAATTACAGGTGATTTTAAAACATATTGATAATAATCCTTAATCCTATGGATAGGTATAAAGTACGTTTTGGGGATCATGAATTAGACCAGTATCAGAAAGATCAGGAAGTGGTCGTTAATATTGATGGAAAATGGCAGGTAGTTAAACTTGATGCAAAGCCGATTAAGAAGGGAGATAAGAAATACGAAATTTCCATAAACGGTGGGCAGACTATCGTGGTGCCGGAAGCGCCACGAATTATTATGTTTGAAACGGGTAAAAAATTTGAGGATGCAAAAAAAGGAGTTGAATTAGATATTGCTGATATCCATATTACTGCCGATGGCAGAGTTGAATATGATGTTAAGGACCTAAGTGGAAAAGTGTATAAAGGAGTGCCGCAAGAATTTATGGGAGCCTGGAAAAAGACCGTCGAGATGGAAGAGGAAGTTGGGAAAATTGAACAAACAATACAGACATTGGGTGATAAATCTCAAAAAGAATTGCGGGGTAAAGTGGGTGAATTAAAAGCCAAAGTAATTGATGTATTTGCCAACTTGCCAAAACTTTCCAGAATTCCTGGAGATGTGCAAAAAATGGCTCGACAGAGTAAGGTGGATGTGCAGCGAGCTATGCAAAAAATTGAGGCTTTGCATAAGGAGGCAGAAGAGCGAATCAGTGATTTAAATAAAGAAATTGCCACGGTTAAAACTAAAGGAACTGCCAAGAAGCCAAAAATAGTGCATGCAGAGACAGAAAAGGATAAAGCGGCAAGAAAAGCCAAAGGTGAGAGTGAGGCAGGAAGTAAAAAACAAAAAGCTGAATTGATGCTTAAAGATCTTACCGCTACAGAGATAAAAACGGTTGAAAATAAGAAAAGGCAGATGAAAGCTGTCGTAGATGCTGAACATGCGCAAAAAGTTCAAGAATGGAAAAATGCCCAGAGCGCTACGGCGCCAACACCTCCGCCATCAGAAAGGAAGTTTACCCTTGATCCTGCAGATAAAGATGAAGTGGATCAAGAATATTTGGATAAGGAGCAAGAGCCTGAATGGAAGGACAAAGAATCTAAAGCTATAGAAATAAAAAAATATGACGAGTCTCTTCAGAATGATATTTATGCTAATGTAGTGGCCGCCGAGACCCAGGAATTAGCAGCAAAAAAGCTTTATAAAGAAGCTCAACATAATCACGATCTACAGCAGTGGCAAGCGCTTGCGCCAGCGAGAAGAGGTCCGCAGCCGACATTTAATGCAGACCATGTTTATTTAACGGATCCTGAAAAAACTGCGGTTTTTGAGAGGGTAAAAAAGACATCCATTATAGATTTTTTAAGAGTTAACCCGTGGGTTAATAGACATCTTGAAATTTTAAGAAAAGAAAAAGCGAGAAATGAACGTGATCGTCGAAAACTCCTTGCAGATAAAAGTGATTACGCGGCCGGGTATATAGATGATGAGAATATATCAATTTTAGAGCATATTACAAAAGAATGGCCAAAAGAATTTAAGCAATTACAAGATAGATTAAAGACTGAAAAAGAGAGAGATCTAAAAGATCTGAAGAGAGAAAAGCTTGAGGAAGCGCGAAATAAATATCAGGCAGATCATAGAAAGTGGGAGGCAGCAAAAAATGCTCCCAAACCACCCGAACCGGCAGAAATCAATCTGAAGCCAGCGGAAGAAAAAAGTATTAAAGAAAAAGCAAGAGTAGATCGAATAAAAGAACTTATCAATGATCCGATTAATGCAGATCTCAAGACGGAAATAGAAGTAAGAAGAAAAGCCAAAGCTCAGAAAGGCGATCCTCGCCCCGGATATCTTAATGGTGCCAAAGATGACTATGATCCCAGTAAAATTGACGAAATAAATCTCGAATTATTTGATGATGTTATTAAAGATTGGCAAAAGGATTATGTGTTTGAGGAAAAAAAGCTTGAGGCCGGTGATGAGGTCTTGGATTTTAATACTTCTACAACAGAAACCACTACTGCTAAAGAAATACTGGCAGATTTTCAAGCGTTATTGAACGATCCGGAAATTTTAAAATCACCTGGTGTGCCGAAAGATGCCTATCGGGCGGTCTATCAAAGGATTTTAAACCAAGAGGTAAACACGCAGAATAATATAAAAAGTTTGCAAAGTCTTGAATCAGCTAAGTTGATACCTTTTAGTTCAATTAAAAATCAAAAAGATTTAGAAGCAGCCCGGGAGAGTTTTGTTTCCCTGGTTAGAAAGCAATTAAACGATTTTGCTAATGAGATCAGTAATATAAAAATTACTGAAATGGCCGGTGAAAAATATGAACAAAAGGAAAAGATGACACCTTTAGACCTGTCTGTTGGTTTAGTAGAAAATATTTTGTCTCGAGATGTTGGCAAGGCGAAAGCAGCTATGAAGGCATTGTATCGAGGTGATGCTATTGAAGAATTTAAAGAATTAATGCCAGACCAAAAGCCAGCTCGCATTTCTGATGCCACTTTACGTAAAGCCGGTATTAAAGATTGGCAAGAATTTAAAGAATTGTGGGATGCTACTTTGGCCAAGGAAGTAGCCAAGAGTTTGGAGGCTATGGCAGAGGAGCGAATAAGAAGAAAAGTTGCCGAGCTTATGGATAGTTTGTCTGGTCTATGGACAAAAATGGGTGCGATAAAAGGGCAATTAGCGCTTAGAAGTACTCTGCAGCTTATTTTAGCTGGTGGCGTTAGAGGTCTGCGTGCAGTGACTGATCATTATGTTAAGGCCTTGTCTGATGTAGCGGTGGTAGCGGGTGGAGCTGCTTCCGGAGCTGGTAAATGGGGCATTGGTAAATTAATTTTTGGTAAGACTGGTTGGGCAAAAGAAGGAAATGAAGCCATGAAAGCCGCTCAAGAAGGCCGACAGGATAAGTTGATAGATGATTTAGTTGATGAGTCATTTGGCGGTGCGCCAACTCCGACCGGTCCACAAAATTGGCTACGAATGCTCGGGTCGATATTTAAGAGTTCTAAACCCCAACACACGCAAACCTTAGATGGCCTGCCGATGATGAGTGCGATTATTGCCGATGCGATTAGAGACACCACTGCTGGCGAGATTAAGGTAATGACTACTGAGGGAGAAAAAACCTTGAGCGGTGCCAATCGGTTGCGATACGAACGTGCCCTTGCTCAACTAGAAACCCATGATCCAGAATCACAGCAAGCAAAGGAATTAGCTCTAACATTCTCTCAATTAAATAGACAGGGAGATATATTACAACAACAAGAATTTGAAAAAGAAAAGAATAAAGGTAAATTAGCGCTTGGCGATAATTTATTACAAGAATATTCTGGGCGTGGTAGTTTAAAAAAAGCCGTCGCCTTTAATACAGGACTCAGCGGTATATTTTTAGCTAGCAGCACTGCTCGTCTAGTATTTGGTGGTTTGGTAGGTGCCTATGGTGGCTGGAAAGCGGGTGAGAGGAGATTTGCCAAAAAAGAACAAGAATCTGCCAAAGAAAAATTAGCTGAACGGATGGCGTATTTTCATGATACAGTCAGGCTATATCATACATTTAGTACTCAGAAACAATTAGCAGAAAAACCAAAATTACGATCAGAGTTGATTTATCTTAAGAAATTTTTACATGGCAATGCGACTAAAGAGGATCTTATGGCTGCCATACACATCAGTGAGTCTGGTCCGGTAGTTGATGAAATGCTTTTGACACAGATAGAAGCGGTAGTGCACGATGCAGAAGGGTTAGGAATTCTCTTGGAAAAGAAAGAGGATGCTATGAATTTGGAAAAAGTTTTGGCAGTTATGAAAGAATATCAAGGCAAGGTATCAGAAAAGGAGCAAGCAAAAATATGGACCAGGTTTAAAAAAGCATTCGGTAAAAATGCAAACAGGCTCATCGGAGCGGCAGCAGTCGGGGTCGGTACAGGGTTATTATATAAATTTGGTGGCGGTCTTATTGGCAAAGCGATAAACAAACTAAGAGGAAATTCTGGTTATAGCGGTGAAGGAGTGCTGTCTGCAGCTGAGCACCATCGTCATGATATGTTTGTCGCACAACAAGGGCATGATTCTATCGCACCAACACCCTCTGCGCCGGAGGGTGAACATACACCTGTGCCAATTTCTGGAGTAGAAGTCCACCAATTAACCACTATCGATCAAACGCAAAACTTTGCTGCTGATCATCATCTCAGTGTCGAATCAGCAAAGTATTTAGAAAGTTTGCCAAAAGAATTGCAGGGCAATACTCCTGCTTTGGAACGCATTTTGGCAGCCAGTCATATCGATGGACACAAAGATTTACATTTTACATCAAGTGGTGTCAACTCATTAGTTGAATCCGGTGGTGAACGCC
>CAYNEQ010000053.1:0-6064 GCA_964396295.1 uncultured Gammaproteobacteria bacterium | reverse complement strand
CCGGCGTCACTGCGCGTTGAGCCTTAGAAAATACAACGGACACGTTTAAGGGATTCTTCGACTCCGCTCCGCCCCGCTCAGAATGACAGACGAGAAGACAGCGTTGTAACGGCTGCCGATGGCGCAATCGCACTTCACATTTTAGTGGAAATTTAGGCGTTTGTCCATCAATCCAATTAATATCTACAACCTCTGCTTCTCTCTTATACAACAATGGATCATCTTCATATCCAACCACGAGTTCATTGGCCTCTATTTTTTTATCAACTACAAACAACGGTTTATTTAAGTCTGTTTTTATACCTATACTTCTCTGCCCAATCGTATAAAACGGCAAGCCTTCATGCTCCCCAACTTTTTCTCCAGAGCTCAAGATAATATTTCCCGGCTCTGGCTTTATTTCTTTCATTAGAAATTCTTTCATGGAAACTTCGCCGACAAAACAAATACCCATACTTTCTTCTTTGTCAGCCGTTGGCAAATCGAATTTCTTGGCTAATTTTCTTACTTGCGGTTTAGTATAGCCACCAATCGGAAATAAGGTATATTTGAGTTGGTCTTGATTTAATTGATGTAAAAAATATGTCTGGTCTTTATTGTTATCTTTGGCTTGCAGCAATTCGACTTTATGAACTTTTGACTTTATGGACTTTTGACTAACTCTTGCATAATGACCAGTAGCCAATTTATCAAAACCTAACTCTTTAGCTTTATCCAACCAAAAACCAAATTTGATAAATTTATTGCACAAGACATCTGGATTGGGAGTTCTGCCTTGACGATACTCCTCATACATATAATCCAAAACTTTTTGTTTGTATTCTTTTCTAAAATCCAAACGCAATAACGGAATGCCAAGCTTGGCCGCGACACGCAGCGCATCCTGATACTCCCCTGTCCAGCAAGTCTCACCAGGCTGTCCACCCGCAAGCGGCGCTTCGTAATTGACCATGAAGGCACCGGTTACATCATAGCCTTGCGCAACCAAAAGAGCGGCCGCGACCGATGAATCAACGCCGCCTGACATGGCGATTAAAACTTTTGTTTTTTTATTTGTTTTTTTGTTCATACTAGAACAGTGTCATTCCGAATCCCCTTTTTAGGGGTAAGGAATCTATTTCTATTAAATAATTTGTAAGATCCCTCGTCAGCCGCAAGAGCGGCTTCGCTCGGGATGACAGTTTGATACACCTTAAAATACCATCAAAACATATCAGAAATTAACAAAAAATTCAATAACAAAACACCCTCGATTGCTCAAGGGTGTTTTGTTTAAAATTCTTGATTAGGAATTTCTGCGAGCCATCATGCAATCCTTGCAGTATACTGGCTTGTCTCCAGATGGTTGGAATGGTAATTCCGTGATCTGGGTACCGCATTGTGCGCAGGTTACATTGACACTGTACATTTGTCTTGGAGCGCGTGGTCCACGACCAAAGCTATCGCCGCCTCTTGTTTGGCGGAAAGCTTTATTGCAATCAAAGCAATAAACTGGTCTGTCACCCTTTGGCTCAAAAGGCAATTGAGAAATGTGGTTACCGCATTTAGCGCAGGTAAGGTCCACATTGTACATTTGTCTTGTTCCGTCGAATGCCATATGTTTTGTACGTTTTGTTCCCAAAATGGTTTTTGAGATTGTTATTTAATCGACCTATTTTGGGAACTTCGTTGGTACTTTGTACCCCAAATTTATAGAAATAACTATAGCACAAATTAGCGATTTTGTCAAGACCTATCGTCTGGATCTTCAAGGATAATCACTTGATTTAACGGTATTTTACCGCCAGTATTGGCTGGTTCCGGCTTTGGGGCGGCTGGCGGTTGATTTACAACAGGCTTTGGCTCTTGTCTAGCTGGCTGCAAATCTGAAACAACAGGGGCTGGTTTAATTGTCGGAACTGACTCCAATTTTTGGGCTTCTTTCTTTAATTCTGCGATGTCATCATGGAAGACTTGTTCTGGTTTATTATTAGCAAAAAAATCAGAGGCAGGCACTGGCATACCAGGCTCATCAACCACTGCAGGCTCAGCTGTCTGAACAGGCGCCTGTTTATTTGTCTGCATAGCCTGAGAGAGGCTAATCCCCTTCTGAGTCGCATCAACCAGCGGCACCGGTTGGCTTTGGGTGATATCAGGTCTTTTTTCTCGACTTCGATCACGATCATGATGCCTGTCTTTTTTCGGTTGATTATGCTGCTGCCCTCTCTGTTGATTATTATTTGACTGGTTTTGATTTTTATTTTGCTGTGGCTTTTGGTTTTGGTTCTGGTTTTTTTGCTGCTGATTCTGATTATTATTTCTGTTTTCTTTACGCTGTTCTTCTTGTCGTGGTTTGGAACTTGCTTGCTGCGGTTGAGGTTTCTGCTCAACGGGCTTAGGCTGGCTCTGCGGTTTGGGAGTTTCTTTTTTTGCAAACGGAGAAGCCAAAACTGACACGCCTTCTGCATCCGTTGTGTATTCGTCCTCTTCTTTTTCATCTAGATCAAGTTTGATATCATCATCTTCAAGATCTTCACTGCCTTCTTCACCTTCCCCGAGGCCCATACCACTCCAGCGCATAATCTTATCTTCAATTTTATCTCGCGGCACAGCATATCGTTCACGCGAAACTTTTACGACTTTTTCCGTACTGGCGGTAGCAATATTTATCGGCGACAACGTATTAGCGGAAAATGGCTGCGACGCCACCCCATCAATCATTAGTTTTAAATAAATTTGAAATTTTGTCAGGTTCACCAAATCTGTTTCCACAAAAGTAGGCGCAAATTCTTTTGCCAAAATTTCCGCATCGGTCGAACCAACCCTGAACGTAATCATGGTTCCCACGTTACCGATAACGGCGGCCATGACCGTCTCATCAAGCTGCTCCATATACTGGTGCGCCATAATGAGGTCCAAACGGTATTTACGAGCTTCGGATAAAATATTGGCAAAACTTTCCGTAGCAAAGTTTTGGAACTCATCGACATATAAAAAGAAATCTTTACGGCTAGGTTCAGGAATATCGACACGTTCCATGGCGGCTAACTGGATTTTGGTAATCAGCATACCGCCCAGCAGTCGAGAATTATCTTCTCCGATACGGCCTTTAGACAAGTTCATGATCAAGATTTTTTTCGTATCCATGATATCGCGAATGTTGATACGTGATTTGACTTGCGCGACAATGTTACGGATTACCGAAGCTGATAAAAATTGACCGATTTTGTTTTGGATAGCCGCTACAGCTTCGGTAGCAAATTTTTCACTATAGCTCGCAAATTCAACTTCCCAGAAAGCTTTTACCACCGGGTCTTTGACATTACGGACAATCCGCTTACGGTATTTTTCATCTGAAAGCATTCTGTTGATACCGAGAAGCGTAGTGTTAGGAAAATCCAACAATGCTAAAATGGTATTGTTTAAAATATATTCCATGCGTGGACTCCAAACATCAGGCCAGATTTTTTTAAACACACCCATAAGCCCTGAGGCCACCAAATGTTTATGTTCTGGCCGAATGACTTCGAGCACATTAAAACCAATGGGAAAATTGATATCTGAAGGATTAAAATACACCACATCATTAATGCGGTTTGGGGGAATATAGTCAATAATTTTCTCGGCAAAATCTCCGTGCGGATCAACCACTCCCACGCCATGGCCCGCATAGATATCATTAAGCACCATGTTCTCCAGCAAGGTCGTTTTTCCCATACCCGTCTTCCCCACGACATACATGTGTCGGCGGCGATCATCGAGCTTGATCCCGAATTTTCTATTGATGTTACGAAAATTTGTAGCTGCAAAAAAATTAATCTCCGGGTTAGAAGACGTGCTGGGAGCAGCTGCGTTTGAGTCTGTCATACGAATAAAATTGTACCACAATTTCTAGGGGTGAGCAAAGAATAAATTTTTTATTCTTTCGAAGCCCGACGAAATTGCAAATCTTTGCTTCCAAAAAAAGGATTTCAAACAATCTATATGATGTATAATTTAAGAAGAAAAATTATTAAGCAACAACTCTTTTGCTAAAGCCCAAGCTGCTAAGGTTTGTCCGCTCCAAATCTCTCCTCGCTTAATCATATCTTCAAACTCATCCACTCTTCGCAGCATAACTTCAGTTTGCTCGAAATCCTCTACTTTTGGCTCTTGTACGAGAGAAAGTTCATTGGCAATAAAAATATGGGACAGATCTTTTAACACCCCCACCGAAGGCTCAAACATCCCGATTTTAATAAGATTTTCTGTCGCATATCCAGACTCCTCAAGCAATTCTCGTTTAGCGGCTTCGGCAACAGATTCGCCGGAACCAACACCTCCGCCGGGAAATTGGATACCATATTTTTCATTCAGATACCGGTATTCACGCACGAGCACCAGCCTGCCATCGTCAAGCACTGGAATCACCAACACATTACCCAAAGTTTCTGTATAATAATACTCACCCTCAATACCATTTTTTTGAACGATCCTATCTTTTTTATATTCCCACCACGGATTTTTATCTACCACTTCTGAAGAAAGTTTTTTGATTTCTGACATAGCTACACAAATAATTTTGCAATTTCTTTAACATCCACACCCTCACCTTTGCGAATTATAGAGTGAATACTGCCACCACCATC
The DNA here is from genome assembly GCA_964396295.1 of uncultured Gammaproteobacteria bacterium. Classification (GTDB taxonomy): domain Bacteria; phylum Patescibacteriota; class Patescibacteriia; order Magasanikbacterales; family GWA2-37-8; genus XYD2-FULL-39-9. Next base: position 1,457 of record CAYNEQ010000053.1, on the reverse strand, counting down.
ACCTTCCCAGCGCGGCAAGAAATGCCAGTGCACATGACCGACAGCCTGACCCGCGGCTTTACCGTTATTAATGGCGATATTTACTCCCTCCGGTTTTAATACCGTGCGAACTTTTTCTAGCACTGCCTGCAAACCTCTGGCGATCACCTCCCAATCACTCGTATTCATTTCAGACAATTCACTGAAATGTTTTTTTGGAATCATGACCGTGTGACCTTTTGTACAGGGATGAATATCTAAAAACGCCAGCACATCCTCGTTTTCATAAACCGTATAATTAGGAATTTCTTTGGCTATGATTTTACAAAATAGACAATCTTGCATATATATTAATTATAATTATTTCCAAAATTTATTTGCCTCTAATGTTCCCAAGATTTTAAACTCAGCATCATGGCTTAAGTCAAAAAATTTAGCGATCTGATTAAATCTTCCTGGCCACTCTTTAACAGGATCTATATACCAACATTCTATAAAATCATTTAATAATTGCACATCTCTTGGATCTGTTATGTTGATATCATGTAACATATTGTAATATATCCTATTTAGTTCCGGTTGGCCAAAACTCGCATCTATAGGAAAATTACCGCCAATGATTTCTTTGGCTGAAATTGCCTCCAGAGCTAAAAGTGGATATGTATCAGCTAAGACACAATAAGGTAAACGAGGCTTTTTATACCATGATTCTACTTCCCATATATATTGCATTAAACCATACTCTGAAAAACTGACGGTTTTAGTATCAGGGCCAAGGCTATAGACCGCAGTGACAACTACAGACAGCAGCAGTATTCCACCAGTATGAATAATAAACGGAACCGATCTAAACTTACGCACCATCGGCTGCCGCTTGATTACCGCTATTAAGCTATAGAGACCGTAGGCGAACAAGAGAATTAAAAAAAACGCAACCACCGCATCCAATCGCCTGGTTAAAATATGCGGACCTGCAAAAAAATAATTACTGATGACATAACCACCAATGACACCTCCCGAAATTATAGCTAGCCAATCTCCATAAGCTGTATTCAATTTCAACATTCGGATCCAACCCCAAATTGTCAAAGAAAAAAAACCAACCATAAAAACAGGAACCCACCACCGCCACTCGGTTAGCAGATTTGGTATAAAGGCATAGGCCGGAACCTGATTAAAAATAATATTTCCAAAGGGGATATCGTGCGGTCGTGGGCCATTAGCTATATACACACCTAAAAAATTTCCTACGAATTGTTTAATTTGCCCTAACCAATTTATTTGTTTGTCAAAACTACTATAGCCAGCAAATAATTCTACAGTTGGAATAAATATCATCGCACAACATGTCATTGTGAGGAGTCGTATGCGACGAAGCAATCCCGTATTAGCACCACCATCCTGAGGGATCTCCACGCCCCCTTTAGTCGCTCGCGATGACAGGTAAATTAAAACTTCTACTACAAACCATACTAACC
>CAYNEQ010000052.1:0-6118 GCA_964396295.1 uncultured Gammaproteobacteria bacterium | reverse complement strand
ATCCGAAGAAAGCTTTTCAAATTTTACACGCGGCACTTCTACGTGCAGATCAATACGGTCAAGGAGCGGGCCGCTGATACGTTTTTGGTATCTGGCTATTTGGCTGGGACCGCAGACGCATTGCCGGTCCGGGTCGGTGCTAAATCCGCACGGACAGGGATTTTGGCTTGCGACTAAAATAAATCGAGCAGGGAATTTGAGAACGCTTTGCGCGCGAGAAATGGTTATGACCCCATCTTCCAATGGTTGCCGTAAGTTTTCCAAAACCGTGCGTGGAAATTCGGGAAACTCATCTAGAAATAAGACGCCGCGATGGGCAAGCGAGATTTCTCCAGGCCGAGGAAATTTACCGCCGCCAACCAGCGATACGCCGGAGGCAGTGTGGTGTGGCGATCGGAATGGCCGTTCTTTTATAAAACCATTTGAAAGTTGTCCGGCTACTGAATAAATTTTGGTAACTTCCAGAGCCTCTTCGGGTGTGAGCTTGGGTAATATGGACGGGAAACTTCGAGCGAGCAATGTTTTACCAGAGCCAGGTGGACCGCTCATCAAGATGTTGTGCGCGCCGCTGGCGGCAATCTCTAAGGCTCGCTTCACAAACTCCTGGCCTTTGATGAGTGACATGTCTAGTTCGTATTGCGGCGTATCAAATTCATTCCAGGTATCTGATCTTTTATACGTAGAAATTGATTCTAGGCCAGTGAGATGATTTACTAATTGCTTAAGATTTTTGACGGGATAGATATCGATATTTTCAACAAGCGCCGCTTCTGGAGCGTTGATTTCGGGTAAAAATATTTTTTTAAAACCTTGTTGCTTGGCAAAAACAGTGATTGGTAAAATGCCATTGGTATGACGCAAAGCGCCATCAAGGGCCAGTTCGCCAACAAATACTGCATCTTGTAACTCCAGATCCAAATCATTACTAATAACAATAATGCCAAGCGCCATGGGTAGGTCATATGACGGGCCTTCTTTATGTAGATCAGCCGGAGCCAGATTGACCAAGATGCGAAAGTTAAAAGGATAGGAGAAATCAGAATTTTTGAGCGCTGAATGAATGCGATCCTTGGCTTCGTGGATAGACGTGTCTGGCAGACCGACAATATTAAAAGCGCTTTGACCTTTATTGATATCAACTTCCACATCGACCGGCACGCAATCAAGACCGACCGCGGCGGCCGAGTTTAGTTTGAGAAACATATAACCATATTTAATTCGTAGATTCTGAATTTTTATTTTTAAAATTCAGTAAGTACAAAATTAACCCTCCAACTATTATTATATCACTAATATTTATTACGGCTGTGCCGAGGAGCAGGTAATCAATGACATGACCGCAGAACATTCGATCAATGAAATTTGATAGCGCACCTGTAAAAATAAGCGTCAGAGAAAAAATCAGTAGTGCGTTGGCGTTCGCCTTTTTAAATTCTCTGTATAGACCAAAACAAATTAAACAGATGATGGGAAGAGTGAAAAGTAAGGTGATTAGTCTGGGAATTGGCAGGCTGAAAGCAATGCCGTTATTAAAAAAAGGTTGCCATCCTAAATAAGGATTTAATAATCGTGGGATGGCCCAGCTTGAAACCGCAAGCCATTTTAGTAATCGGTCGATAAACAAAAAAAGCCCGCTTACACCTATGGCTAGTCGGGCTTTTTTGAGATTCATATTATAATTCCTGCGTAATGGTTTTTTTGCAGCTCATGCAAGAACTTGAGGTAGGACGTGCCAACAAACGTTTTTCTTCAATTGGCTTCTTGCAATATTTGCAGATACCGTACTCTCCTTTTTTTAATCGATCGAGTGCTTGGTTGGCATCGCGCAGAGATTTTGCTAAATTCTCTTCCAAAGAAAGATTGACCACATATTCAGCTACTTCAGCAGCGTTTTCATCTTCTTTATCTCCGTAATCCGGAAAATCCTTTTGCTTACCAAACTTTGCGAGCTCAGTCTCCAGCTGAGTTTTTTCAGCCAAAAGATTAGCTTCAATTTTTTTGAGCAGCGTATCCGAAAATTGTGTTTTTGTTTTTGCCATACAAGGGTTGGGCTTATGAATTTAGTATATAGGATTCCTGAGAAAAAAGAAAGCAGTCAAGAAGACTGTTTTACTTTGAACGCGGGGTAGTGTAGCAGCCCAAACCGTAACTGTCAATAACAAGGGGTTGAAATAAAAAAGGCGATCACCTTCTGTGTCAATTCGTGATTGACGCAAAAGGCGGATCGCCTTTATGGTTGCTAAGAGGGGAGGTGCTGACCCCTTGCGGGGTGTGCACGCTACCAACCTGGTAGCAAAATTGACCTCAACCGCTTGTGGGTAGAGCCCCGGTGCCGCAGTGACCCAAGGGGTGTGCGACTAATTGGAGTTGCCCGGGAAGAAGTTGGGCGTGCCACTGTCTGCCTACTCTATGTAGCGACAATTGTTCGCCCGCTTTCTCTAGTGCAGTATGATGTCCTTATGTGGTGAAGACCACATGTTGAGTTGTGAAATGATCACGTAGTAATGATACCATTTTTTTGATGAGTTGTCAATAATTTGTATAAACTAGTATATACAAATAGATTTTTTGCTAAGATTAGCAAAATAGTTAAATGGCTTATCCCCAGAGTTGTGCACTTATACCCACACTTATCCACAGTTGTATACACTAGTATATACAAAATTAGATATAATTATCCACTTTTTGAAAAAAAGCATTGAATCTTGACTTTTATTGAAAATATGGTTACATGTAGGGATTGTAAGGTCTAAACAACAGAAGCAGAAAGGTCACCATGCGATTTGCCAAAAAATATGTGACAATGGCGTGGGTGGTGGTGATCGTGGCTTTCTTCACTGTATCTACTGTTCTGGTATCAAGGTTTGGCCTGCCAATGCCAGACGCGCTCATCTTCTCAACACTCGTGTCTTTTGGTGTTTGCTGGCTGGTTCGGGTTGATCTGCCTAAGTTCCAGCCTGTGCTTATGAGGGTCGTCTGGTGGATGTTTCTGGTCGGTTTGTTGGTGAGTACCTGGTTTACTTACTGGCTTGCGACGCAGAACTACCACGGCCTGTAGGCCATTGCCTGGGTCCGCTACCCCAGGTCTCGACGTGTCTATGTGTATAAGCTGTCCATATATATAGACACCGAGATCTGGCAACTTATTTATAAAACACTCTATGCCACTTGTATGGGGTGTTTTTGTTTATACTGTATCTTGACACGGTTTATATAAAGAGCAATAATGAGTTTATAGTTGGAAAATGCATTGTGGAGAAAGAAGTGGTTTTACAAAATTTTTAATAAGCTCTTAAAACAATAAATATGAAAAGGAGGACTCATTTTTTTGTTTTAACAGTATTTTTTATTGGACTGCTAGCTGTGCAAAAAGTGCAGGCAGTTAATATAGATATTGTTATAAATGAAATCGGTGCATACGAACCTACTGGCCACGAATGGATTGAAATCTGGAATAAAGGCGCGGAACCGGTAGATATGGCAGGTTGGAAATTGTGGGAAGAAAATGGATCCTCTCAAAATCATAAACTAACGACTTCTACAACCGACGCAATACTTGCGCCCGGTGAGTATGGAGTAATAGCTCAGGATGATGTTAATTTTTTGTTAGATTATCCAAATTTTCTTGGTTCAGTTTTTGATTCTTCTTTCACGCTTAATGAAGGTGGTGAAGAAATCGGTCTCATAGATGCTGGTGGAAATTTTTTAGAAAAATTTACTTATATTCCAGCGACACACTTTTCTTTGCAAAGAAAAGATCCAAACCTGGCAGACTACACTAGCGCTAATTGGGCTGAACATGCGAGTAGTAATACCGTCGGATCGCTTAATGTTTTTGATGTAATTGCAGTTCCTGAATCAACTTCGACTCCGGCCACTTCAACACCAGCAGAAAATCCTACGGTCACATCAACTGCTAATGGTCAAAACACAACTGGTTCGCAAACGAGTAATGGTCAAAGTAATGCAGCCCCTTCACTCCCGGTAATTCCTGATTTATCTTCGCTCAGAATAAATGAGTTTGTGGTTGATCCCGAAGATGGTAACGAGTGGGTAGAAATTTACAATAGTTCTACGATGAACGCTGATTTAACTGGATCCATGATTTGCGATTCACGTAATACGACTTCAACCTGTAAAAAAATAAGCGGCACAGTGACAGGCACTAGTTGGCTGCAAATTGATTTGAAGACAAGAAGTTTTTTGAATAATTCCGGCGATAGTGTAATTTTAAAAAATGCGGCTGGAACTATTATTGACCGTATTGATTATGATGAGGATTTGGCGCCAGATGAAGGGCAGTCGCTGGCTCGTATCAAGGATGGGGTTGATACGGATAATAACGACGACTGGACCGTGACTGACACTGTGACACCAGGTGCGGCCAATATTATTTCAGGGGCAGATGAAGAAGCTGGAACACAAACAACGGCTACCTTGTCTACTAGTACAACTAAAACAGCAAAGAAAACAGTGGCTAAAAGAACACCTTCAATTTTTGTGTGGAATATCGATGGTCCATCGAGCGCTGCGCCAAATGAAACGGTGGTTTTTTCTGCCGAAGGTACAGCCGACCCGAGAGGTGGAACGCTCAGTTTTCAGTGGGTCTTAGAAGATAATTCGGTAGTGGTTGGGCCAGAACTACATACGAGTTTTGCGACTTCCGGCATACACACCATATCGCTATTTGTTACGAGCACGAGTGGGTACGGAGAAGAAAAGAAAGTAGAGATAACCGTGGACACTGGACTAAGTCAAAATGCCGAAGTGGTGATCTCAGAAATATTTCCTAATCCTGATGGCGGAGACGCCAAAGAATTTATTGAATTAAAAAATAATACCAACGGCACAGTCAATTTGTTTGGTTGGTTTTTGCGTATCGGCGCTAAAAAATTTACGTTCTTAGATAACACCTTTATTCCGCCTGAAGGTTATTTGGTATTTTATAAGGCCGTGACGAAATTAAATTTAGTAAACACCGCCGGTAAAGTGGAGTTGCTTAATAAAGATAAGATGCTCATGGATATTGTTAAATATGACAAATCAAAAGAAGGGCAAAGTTTTTCTTTAGTTAACAATGAATGGAAGTGGGCAGTGCCATCACCGGGAAAAGCAGCTGCCACCGGACAGGTACTGGGCGAGAAAATCATCAGGGGAACGACAGTAAAAAAGAGTTCTAGTGCAAAATCATTTGGGCCGCTTATTACGGATGTGGCGGCAGTGCGCGAAGGAGAAACAGGTCAACCGGTGAAAATACAGGGCATCGTGGCTGTCTTACCAAATGTATTTGGTAGTCAGTATTTTTATATTGTCAGTGGCGGAGCTGGGGTGCAGATTTTTCAGAGTAAAAAAGATTTTCCACCGATCGGTATTGGTGATCTGGTAGAAATTACGGGCACAGTCTCAGAAGCAAATGGTATCAAACGAGTAAACATAAAAAATAGCCAAGCGGTAGACATTTTATCTTTGGGAAATAAAATTTCCATGGCGCCACTTGATATGGATAATATAGATGAAAACATGGCCGGAGGGCTGGTGGAAGTAAGCGGCGAGATTACGGAAATTAAATCAACTTTCATGTATGTTGACAATGGCGTAGGTGAAATAAAAGTGTATTTCAAGAAAAATGCCAACATAGATAAGCAAAATTATAAAGAAGGAGAAAATGTAAAAGTGGTAGGAATTTTGGAAAAAAACAAGGATGAGTGGCAATTATGGCCGAGGTCAAATGACGACCTGCAGTCACTGGGCATGGCCAAGGAAGTATTAGGAGAAAAAATAGTTGCCGGTAATCAAGCCAGTCAAAACGATACAACCCAGCAGTATTTGCTGGTCACTGTAATTGGCGCAGCTTGCCTGATTGTAGGTTTTGTTGCTAAAGCTAAAGGGGTGGCTATTATTAGCAATATAACCAAGCGGCTCGGAAAATAATAAGAAGTTACATATATAAAGTCTATTGATTCTTAGACTTTATTGTGTTAGGCTAGGTGTACTTTTTGGAGAGGTGGCCGAGTGGTTTAAGGCAACAGTCTTGAAAACTGTCGTGTCGAAAGGCACCGTGGGTTCGAATCCCACCCTCTCCGCACCGATAAAAAATCGCTTTTATCTTGTATTCTAG
>CAYNEQ010000051.1:0-6127 GCA_964396295.1 uncultured Gammaproteobacteria bacterium | reverse complement strand
TATGCCGCTATGCTCTTCGCCTGGCGCGCCGATCAATTTATAGATACTGGCTTTATCTTGATATTCACTCATATCCAGACGAATCATCCGTTCTTCACCGCCAAAATAAACATCGGCGATCGTTTTAGCGAGTTCTGTTTTACCAACCCCCGTTGGACCTAAAAACAAAAAGTTGGCAATTGGCCGTTTGCCGGATCTGATCTCGGCTCTGGCGCGACGCAAGGCATTGGCTACGGCGCTCACTGCTTCTTCTTGACCGATTACTCGTCCGTGCATCGTCTCTTCCAAATGCAACAACTTTTCTGATTCATTGGCAGAAATTGCAGACAAAGGAATCTTGGTTTTTTCCGTAATCACGGCGGCGACCTCTTCTTTGGTCACGAGCGAATGCGCGCCTTTTTTATTATGGGTTAAAGCGGCCGCCTCGGTAATTACTTCAAGCGCATTACCTGGTAAATGAGTATCATGCAAAAACTTCTGGGAAAATTCTACAGCTTTTTCTATAGCATTATAAGAAAAGAAAATATTTTTTTTGTATTCCAGCGATCCGGCGCGTGATTCCAAAACTTGAATTGCTTGATCTTCTTCCATTTCCGGAATAGTAACTTTCGCAAATAAATCTTTAATACCGGAATTCAAAAAATGTTCCGCATAATATTGCGGCGTGGTGGTGGCAATCGTCACACACCGGCCATCGGCTAAGAACTCAGACAAGGTATCCGCAATATGCAGACTGCCGCCATCACCCATCGAAACTCCAATGAGTTCATGTAAATTATGAATAAATAAGACTACATTGCGGGCGCGAGAAATCTCGGCCATAATCCCCTGTAATCGCTCTATGACGCCTTCGGGACTGGTGCCTGAAATTAACGCTGAAGTGCTCAACCGCACCAGACGTTTATCTTTTAATTTATCCGGCACTTGATCAACAATAATCTGCTGGGCAATGCCCTCGACAATAGTTTTTTTACCGACCCCATATTCACCCACTAGTAATATATTCTGCTGGCCACCATCAACCACTTGATATACTTCGGCTATTTCTTTCTCTCTGGCCACACAAGACTCAAGTTGCCCATAATGCGCCATCATGGTCACATCGGTACTAAAATTATTTAAGTATGGCGTAGCTAAGGCAGTCATGGCTTTATCAAGACCGTATTTGGAATGGTGGCTGGCAGCTTTTTGAAAGCTAATATAATCATGATAAGCGCGCTCGCGCATTCTCGCCCACTCGACCACATTAACCAATTGGCGCTCGGAAATATCAAAATTAAATAACACTTCTTGCAGGTTAGGATTTTGCTCAATTGTCAACAGTAGCAATTCAGTCACGCTCACATACTCCTGACGAGCTTTAATCGCCTCTTCATAGGCCTGAAAAATAATTTGCTCTATCGCAGCAGGGACAACTGGCGGCACACCGGCATAAGCTGTCTGTTTTGTATCGGTAGAAAATAATGGCTCCAATTCTTTTTGTATAGAACTGGCCGGGATACCAAGCCTGATGAAAATATTAGAGATCCGATTAAATGATAATAAAGCTGACAATAGATGCTCAGGTTTTAATTCTTTCGCTCTTAAACTATCGGCAATCGCATAACTTTTTGCCAGGGCAGCCAAGGCTTCTTCGGTAAACGCGCCGGCAATATTGAATTTCTTTCGTCTAGGAAACTTAATAGCCTGCGCCCATGAATCAATTGCAACCACTTCTGACTGACTATCTGATGATTTCGAATGATAGCGCATTGGTTCAATTTTGCCCACGGATTCTTTCTTGCGGATTATAAAAAAGCAAAGATATAAAATACACAAAACCCCAAACCAAAAGAGAAACACCGCCCAATGATTTAAACTGGTAAAAAATAATATCCAGCGTTTAGGATTAAGCAACAACCTGTAACTACCTTGATTATGGATTAAAAATCCGGACCAAATCCAGGCGTTGAGCCACAAGACAAAAACGGTAACGAGTTGCACGCGTCGCAAAATTCGCCTGCCTCTTTGCAAAGCCAGATTATATTTAGTCAGCGGAAAATCCCAATAGAGCCATCGGCCGCGCCGAGCAATACCAAAAGCCATGCCGTGACACTGTTTGCATTTCTTCAAACTAACAAGGCCGGTGTTTTTACAGGTCTCACAACTGAGTAGCGGCAATGATTCTGTTTTTTTAAATTGCATACGCAAGCATAAGTAAGACAAGAATTGGCAAGGCTAACCAGACTAAAAAAAGCGCTAAACAAAACACGAGCCAGACAAGCAATCCGAATGTTCGGCCAACAATCTGCGCCAACCGCATAAAGAAGCTGATAATTCGTCCCTGCAAATCAAATTGGCCATACATGGGCACTAATAAATTTGCCAGCCATAATCCGGGAGCTAAGCTAGCATTGCCACTTTTAAGTAAATAAAAACAATGACGCAAAGCATAGCGCGCGCCTTTGGTGTACCACCAGACAGGAAAATAAAAAATATCAAGAATACTTTCTAACAAGAGATGCTGTAGAATGAGTACGGGCATAAATAATTTTCGCATGTATTATAGCATAAAAAAATAAAAATGCCGATTATATATATTGACAAAAGCACATTTTTGTGCTATTATATTTTGTTCTTTTACAATGCTTGAGATCCTGATTGACCCCAACTTTACCGAAGCGAGCGCTATCGGTGGGTCTGAGGGGTCTCAAGTTACGGAGGACGTCATGAACCGCATCCTGATCACGATCACCCTGCTCATCATCGGTCTCGTCACGGCCTGCTCACCCCAGCGGCGGCAGGTCACCTCGCCGCAGACCATCATCGTCACCGATCCGATCGAAGAGCCGGCGATGGGGTCCGAGGTCGAGCCGGAGTACAAGACCCCTCACGATCTGATCGAACTGACCATCCTGGACACTGATTCTCTCCTCCAGGGCTGTACGACCGAAGTGCTCTACGAGTACGATCGGGAGAACGGCGTCTGGCTGTTCATGCACCCGGACCGGGAGCAGCCGAACCGCTACTTCGGGGCAGTTCTGGAGAGTAACATCGCACCCACGTTCAGCGTCGGGTCACGTTGCGGCGACGACAACCACAACGCCCACGAGTACGACGGCACTTCCGGCTACAAGGAGTACCACGGTCCGATCGAGCTCTGGCGGAGGACCGTCCACGGTTCGTGGAAGCAGCTGGAACCACGAATGCAGTACGAGGGCTGGTCCACAAACTGACCTCCGGCGGCGGCAGCACACCCGAGCCGCACACGCAATGTAACAAGTAATTTGTTACCTTACGTGAGCTCGGATGTACTCAAAAAATCTAATTTAAAAAGACCTTCTGTATAAGAAGGTCTTTTTTATTTTTTAATTTAATTCTTCGCCACCGTATTACTCTTAAGTGTGAAGTGTTTTATATTTGCCGATTCAGCCATGTGTAAATTTTCTACTCGTTTGGCAATGCTGATAATAGAACTATTTTCTGCAATCTCAACTTGCAATTTTTGCACGTCAGTTTCCAAAGTATCAGCTTTAGTTTGTAAATTTTGCATTTCATAGCCGGTCGTAGCGGCGCTTGTCATATTTAAAATATAGGCAATACCGAAGAAGCCAATAATCGCAAACATACTTAATCGGAATAAGGGAGACATGCACCAGTCTGGTAAAGCTATGGTTTGGACCGAAGTTTTGAAATCCTGATATTTATATCGAACCTGACGCTTTATGGACATACGTATATAATTAAATTTTTTCTGCCACTCGCAGCTTTGCGCTTCTGGCTCTTGGGTTTGTTTCCAACTCAGCCTCCGACGCAATTATTGGTTTATTATTTACTAATTTTATTTGCCTGTTTTCTATAGTTTTAAAATATTGCTTTACAATTCTATCTTCCAGCGAATGAAAAGTAATCACAGCCAATCTCCCACCGCTTGCGAGCACTTCCACCGCCTGCGGCAAAGCTGTTTTTAAACTTTCTAGCTCATGATTAACTTCTATGCGCAAGGCTTGAAATACTTTTGTGGCCGGGTGGATACCGCCGATCCATGGCACTTCTTTATCTGAACGCAATTTTTCGCGGTATACCTGTAAAATTATCTCGACTAATTCACCTGTGGTTTCAATTTTTTTATTTTTTCTACATGTCACAATCGCTTCGGCAATCTCAGCGCTAAATTTTTCTTCACCTAATTGTTTAAATATTTTTTTTAGATCTTCTGGTAAAAAATCATTTACGATATCGGCAGCAGTATAATTTTCACCCTCTATTTTTGTCACATCACCCGAACTATACCTCATGTCCAAGGGTTCGTCGTTTAAAAAACTAAACCCTCTCCCCCGCTCTTCAAACTGCGGTGTAGACCAGCCCAAGTCCATTAAAATCGACTGTACTGGACCAAAATTATTATCTGCAACTATTTTTTTTATATGGGAAAAATTATCTCGCACCAACACGGCTCGTTCTTCAAATCGATATAAAAAACGTTTGGCACGCAAGACTGCTTCGGGATCAAGGTCTATGCCCAGCAATTTTCCCTTAGGCGAAATCTTCTCAAGCATGGCCTCGCTATGCCCGGCATCACCCAAGGTACAATCAATGACATTCATTCCAGATTTTAGTTGTAAAGAGTCAATCGTTTCTGAGATAAGGACGGGGCTGTGACGCATATAATTCAGTTAGCTTTTAAACTCCGAGCTCTGCCATCTTTTCGGCAATTGCACCACTTTCGGCTTCGGTTTGATTCTTATATTTATTCCATAATTCTTCATCCCAAATTTCTAACCGATTATACAAGCCCGCAACCACCAAACTTTTTTTGATGCTGGCGAACTTACGCAAATATTCCGGCAAGACCACGCGGCCTTGTTTATCAACCTCTACATCCATAGCGCCGGCAAGCATTAATCTCGCAAAAGCACGGCTATTGGATTGACTGATTGGCAAAGCGGCTAATTTCTCAGCCAACTTAGCCCATTCAGTTTTGGTGTAGAGAAATAAACAATTATCCAGGCCTCTGGTCACGACCGCGCCTTTGGCAAGTTCACGACGAAATTTGACCGGGATGGCCATTCTGCCTTTATCATCTAAATTATGGCTATATTCGCCGATGAACATAGAGAGATGTTTTTATTAAGTAGGAAGACAAGCATTTTCCCCACTTCTCTCCACTACCATCCATTTTATCCCACTTTGAAACACACGTCAACATTTTTACCCCCTTTTTATCCACAACGCTAAGCGTTGTGATCAACCCGCGTAGCGGGTCATAAAAATACAAAAAACAGCCTTGATTTAGACTGTTTTTTTAAACTTTCTTTAGATACTAGACTTCAACTTCCATCCCAAACTTCACTGGCGTTGCTTCTATTCCTAACTCTTGAGTAATTTTTTCTGCCAAAGCTGCGGCTGTTACGGGTTCGCCATGAGTCAATAAAATTTTCTTGGGGCGAACTGAGGTATTTTTTATCCATGCTAATAATTTTGACTGATCTGCATGCGCCGAAAGCGCACCGATCGCCTTCACCTGACAATGCACGGGAATTTTCTCACCCATAATATGTACCGGTGACTCACCGTCTAAAATTTTACGGCCAAGCGTACCTTCAGCCTGATACCCAATAATCAGCAGCGTACTTCTGCCATCAGACAAATAGCGAATCGCATGATGTAAAATTCTACCACCATTCATCATCCCCGATCCGGCAATAATTATTTTTGGTCCCGGCGTATTATTTATTTTTTTTGACTCCTCTACAGTCTCAGTCATGACCAATCCCGGAAAATCAAACAGCTCATCCCCTGCCTTATATAATTTTTCGGCCGCCTGATCATAATAATCCGGATACTTTAGGTATGTCTTCATGGCTTTGATAGCGAGCGGACTGTCCAAGAAAATCGGCACTCTGGACAAAATACGATGCCGATCAATCAGGTTATTTAACATGTAGATCAATTCCTGTGTCCGCTCGAGTGAAAACGACGGAATCATAAGCGTACCACCTCTGCCAATCGCCTCAGAAATCAAACGTGCTAGAATTTCTTCGCGCTTAGTAACAGTCTCATGCAACCGATCACCATACGTAGATTCACAGACAAAGACATCGATGGCTTCTGGCAATTTTTCCGTGTCTTTAATAACCGGCATGTT
>CAYNEQ010000050.1:0-6432 GCA_964396295.1 uncultured Gammaproteobacteria bacterium | reverse complement strand
AAATATTTTCTTGCAAGTGATGGATGACGGCCGTTTGACCGATAGTTCCGGCCAGGTGTTTGATTTTACCAATGTGATTATTATCGCTACTTCTAATGCCGGCACTAGCTTTGTGCAAGAGCAGAATGAACAAGGTGTCTCACATGAACAAATATTAACAAAATTATTGCATGGAGAATTGAAGCAATATTTCCGTCCCGAATTTTTGAATCGGTTTGATGGTATTATTTTATTTAATAATTTAACTCGCGCAGATATTAAGAAGATCGCCAGTTTGCTCTTTGTAAAATTGGCCAAGAGCATTGAGGAAAAAGGGGTGACGCTTGTGGCAAGCGATGAAGCGTTGGAATTTTTGGTAGATGTTGGCTTTGATCCTGAGTTTGGCGCCAGACCGATGCGACGTGCCTTACAAGAAAAAGTAGAAAATAAATTGGCCGAGTTGTTTTTACAAGGGAAATTAAGGCGAGGTAGTACAGTGACCGTTGGCGCAGAGGGCGCGATTATGGTAGGGTAAATAGAAAATTTCAAAATCCAAATTACAAATTTCAAATAATCTGTGTTTTACTTCCTCGTTGCATTTATACTTTCAGTTGGATTTACTTTTTTGATTAAAAAAGTTGCCTTGAAATTAAGTATCGTTGATCGTCCTGACGGTGGTAGGCATTTGCATTCTAAACCAACGCCACTACTCGGTGGCGTGGCTATTTTTATCGCTTTTTGGAGTATTATTTTATATCTCATCGTTTATCATCCGATACGCGGTATAGACATAATACAAAATTCTGTTGTCTTGGCTTTTTTTTCATCGTTTATAATTTTACTTATCGGTATTGCCGACGATATACGGCCGTTTGCGGCCAAGTTTAGACTTCCTATGGTGGCGGTGGCTGTCTTTGTTTTGGCTGGCTACGCTCCCTGGCTGACAAAACTCACCAATCCGCTTGGTGGCTATATTGAGCTGGGACAACTCGCAGCCGGAGCGATTATTTTCTGCTGGCTTATGGGTACAACGTATACGATCAAAATTTTAGACGGTCTTGATGGGTTAGCGACCGGTATAGTATCTATCGGCGCCTTTATTATTTTATTGCTCGCATCAATTACAAAATTTTATCAGCCAAACGTTGCTTTGATTGCGTCTGTATTTTTAGGAGCCTGTTTGGGATTTTTGGTGTTTAATTTTTATCCTGCTAAAATATTTCTAGGCGAGAGTGGCAGTATGTTTATCGGCTTTATGATTGGCGTGCTTGCTATTATTGGTGGAGGTAAATTAGCTACGGCGCTGCTCGTCATGGCCATACCGATTTTTGATCTGGCCCGAGTTATGTATGTGCGTTTGCGCAAGCATCAGCCGCTCTCTATGGGCGACCGCGAACATTTACATTTTCGTTTAGTGGATTCTGGATTGAGTCAGCGAAAAGCTGTGCTCCTTATGTATGTGCTAGCTTTAGCATTCGGATTAGCGACTTTATTTTTACAAAGCCTGCAAAAATTTTACGCTCTCTTGGTATTACTAATTATGATGGCATTTATTAGTCGTTCATTAGGAAGAAAGGATTTAATTAATTAGTTAAATATGAACAAAGAAAAAAAATCTATTAAAGCCTGGCATGTGGTGCTGTTATTAATTCTGATCGCTATTTCCGTTGGTTATAGAATATACGGTGCCTTTTGGACCAAAGCCACAATCAAGTTCGGTAAGCAAGAATTACATGTGCTCGTTGCTGACACGCCAAATCATAGGTTCAAGGGCTGGAGCGACAAAAAGGATATGGGTGAGTACGATGGCATGCTTTTTGTATTTCCAACCAGTGACCGGTATGGCATGGTCATGCGTGATATGCGCTTTCCGCTTGATATTATTTGGCTATATAACAATACCATTGTTGATATTGCTCCGAATTTACCGCCAGAACCAGGGTTGCCTGAAGAGCAATTGACCGTCTATAAACCCCGGGCAGAGGCTACCCTCGTCCTGGAAGTACCAGCCGGGTTTATGGAGCGTACCGGGATAAAAATAGGGGATAGGATGGAGATTATTGACAAAAAATAGATTTTGCTTTATACTACGCACACTATTTATTTATTCAAAATTTGTCATTCATAATTGATAATATGCTCGCAGTTATTGCTACCGGTGGAAAACAATATTTGGTTAAGACCGGAGATACCGTAAAAATAGAAAAATTACCAGTTGCCGAAGGTGAAAAGGTGACTTTTGATAAAGTGTTACTGACTGCCAATGATGATGGTAGTAATGTAAAACTTGGCCTACCATATCTCGATGGCGTGACTGTATCTGCTACACTGGAAAAGCAAGGCAAGGATCGCACCGTACGTGTTGAGAAATTCAAGAGAAAAGTTCGTTATCACAAAGTGCATGGTCAGAGACAGAGATATAGTTTGGTAAAGATTGTATAAGGTTGAAACTAGAAATTTAAGAAATCCGCTGTAATAGGCGGGTTTTTGTTTATCCGCTTTTGCCCATTGACAAATTAGCTAAAATATGTTATTCTAATTCATCCTATGAAAAATAGGATCAGGGCAGATTGATTTATCTTGTCGCCCTTTAAGAGAATAATCCTTATTTTTTTAAAGGGTGGCAGGATCTAGTTTGTCCTGTGGCAAGAGAGTTTACCGGCCAAGTGTTCCTTGGCATCATCATACCTGTGGGGGATCAGTGTTTTTCTAAAAACTCCCCTCTCTCTGCTGTGGCGGATTAAATCCCGCCCACCCCTTTAACTTCTTTTTTTTGAAGGAAGCTAAAGAGAACAAAAAATTCCGATTACCTCGGAATTTTTTGTTTGTGAAATTTATTTCGTAGTCCTATTTTTTATTGCGCTCCCCAGTGTAATCTCATCTGCATATTGCAAATCACTGCCCATTGGCAGACCTCGAGCGAGGCGAGTGACTTTAAGATTAGGAAATTTTTCTTTGATATTTTTTTCTAGAAATAACATTGTGGTTTCGCCTGGCAGGTCAGGGTTAAGGGCTAAAACTATTTCCGTTACCATCGAATTATTTTTCAACCGCTCAAATAATTCTTTTATCTTCAATTTATGCAGTTCTTCATCTCCAGCTTCAATAAGTCCTCGCAACACATGGTAGAGACCGGTAAAGGCGCCGGTGCGCTCTATCACTTGGATGTCCTGTGGTTCACTGACAACACAAATTGTTTTCTGATCTCTGCTTTTGAGGCTGCAAATCGCACAGGGGTTTTGATCTGAAAAGTCCCAACAGGTTTCGCAGCTTTTGACATTATCAATTAGTTCCTTGAGAGCCAAGGTAATCTCACCAACTTCTTTTTTGCCAGATTTTAACAAATAAAAAACAAAGCGTTCAGCCGTGCGCTGACCGACCGTGGGAAGTTTGCGGAAGGCGCTAATTAAATTTTGAATGGAAGGGGAGTAGGACATTATTTTTTACCTAATAGGCCATCCATGCCACCCATTTCTTGCATTTTGCTGGCCATAATTCGCTGCATTTTTTTGAGAGCATCACTGTGCGCGTTTTTGATGGCTTCTTCTAGTTTGGCTTTTTTGGCTGGGTTTAATAGTTCTTCGTCAATGGCTACGCCAGTCAGTTGGAAATTTCCATCCATGGTAATACCGACGCCACCAGAGGCAACCGTAGCTGATTCTCCGGCTAAGGCGTTTTGCAATTGTTTTCCTTGTTCTCGTAAATCTTTAAATTGTTTGAGTTTTGAGAATACTGACATAGTATTTGAATTAAGAATAATGAATTATGAATAGATTACATTGGTGGTTCAGATAGCGCGTTATTGGTGAAGGCTGATTTTGGTTTGAGAGCTACGGGTGCAGCGGGAGCCATTTGGTCGGTATAACGAGTAGTAAGGTTGCGGAACGATGCATGTTGCTCATCAAAGATCATCTTGGCAACTCCGGTAGGACCGTTACGATGTTTGGCAATATGAATTTCGGCAATATTTTTTTCATCAGGCGGAATATCTTCAGGGCGGTAATTGCGGTCCGCGGCTTTACGGTAGATAAATAATACCACATCCGCATCCTGTTCAATAGATCCGGATTCGCGTAAGTGGGCGAGGCGGGGAATGGCGGGTTTGGTCATTTCTACGGTACGAGAAAGCTGCGACAGAGCCAAGACAGGGATATTAAGTTCACGGGCTATTCCTTTGAGACCGCGGGTAATTTCAGCTATTTCTTGGACGCGGTTTTCCGAGTTTCCTCGAGATTCCATCAGCTGTAAGTAGTCGATGACAATCAGCCCTAAGCCGTGCTCCATTTGTAAGCGGCGAGATTTGGTGCGGATCTGCATGATGTTGTTGTTTGGCGCATCGTCAATAAAAATTGGCGCTTCGGATAAGACACCCATGGCATGACCGATGCGTGGAAAATCATCATCTTCTGGTCGATCGCTGAGGCGGCCGGTACGCATTTTCCACAAATCCACATTGGCTTCCGAACACAGTAGGCGATCTACGAGCTGTTCTTTACTCATTTCTAAAGAAAATAACCCGACTGGGACTTTGGCTTTGACACCGATATGACGGACAATATCAAGTGCAAAAGAAGTTTTACCCACACTTGGACGAGCCGCGAGAATGACTAGGTCTGATTTTTGTAGGCCGGCTAACATATTATCCAAATCAGGATAACCGGTCGGCACGCCGCGCATCTGGCCTTTGTTTTTATGGAGTTCATCAATTCTGTCAAAAGCTTCGTTTAACACACTGCGAATCGGTGTAAACGTCTGTTTCATGTAGTTCTGGGAGACACCAAACAATTCGCGCTGCGCTTGGTCAAGTAGTGTGTCTAATTCTTCGGTTTCTTCGTAGCCAAGTTTGGAGATTTCGTGCGCTGCGCCTAAGAGTCTGCGGCGTGTGGCTTTTTTATGGACAATATGCGCATAATTGACGACGTGAGAAGCGGTTGGCACTGTGTTGGTGAGCGTTACCAGATAGCTGTGGCCGCCAATCTGCTCCAACTGATTTTTTTCCATGAGGCGATTACTGAGTGTCAGCAGGTCAATGGGGTCATTTTTTTGGTACAGATCTATAATCGCTTCAAAAATTTGGACATGCGCGTTTTTATAAAAATCTTCAGCCTGGACAATGTCAGCAATCTTAAGCATGGCATCTTTGTCGAGCAATACAGAACCCAAAAGAGACATCTCGGCTTCTAGGCTTTGAGGAGGAACTTTTTCTACTTGGGTGATGTCCGAAGGCATATTTTTATGTTTGTATATCTTAGTCTAGGAAAGTTCTTTTGGCAAGAAAAAAACTGGATATCGTGTGAGTGAATAGGGGATAATTTTTTTGGTAAAAAATACTTGTTAATTTTGCTTGAATTCTATATACTTTAGCTAAGATAAACGCCTATGTTATTGGTATTTTTTTTAATCTATTTAGCGCTTGCTGGCCGTTGGGCAGCTATTATTTTGGATAGGGTTTTTGATTTAAAGAATAGTTTTTCTAAATTTCTATTAGGCACTTTTGCCGCCTTTGCCAGTTTGGGAACCGTAGCCGGGGTAGTAATATTATTTTATCCATTGACTTTTTTGACCCAGATAGCAATTTTTATTGGGAATGCTCTTGTTTATTTTCTTTTGTCGAAGTATGTAAAGAAAACAACCCCCCAATTAGTTAATAGTGTCTCAGAAAAAGAAGTAAATCAGTCGATTGATCTTTTGACAAAAATTGGATCTGCTCTATTTGTTTGTTTGGCAGCCTGTGGATTTTATCTTTTGTATAGTTCACAAACTGGTAATGCGATTCTTACTCCCTGGCAGGTAATAAAACCGCAGTACATTTTTATATTTCTAGCTTCAACTTTTGTTTTAGCTTTGTTGACCTTCTCTAAATTAAAAAGCGGAATAGTTATTTTTTTCTTAATCCTGCAAACTTTTTTATTGCATAGCTATGTACCGCTCACACATGAGTTGATCTACGGAGCTGATGGTTGGCGACATATGGCTAATGAACAACGAATAGTAGATGGAAAAAAATTTTTGGAACCTGCAATTATTGATGCGAGTAGTTCTAACAGTGTGCAATCAGTCATTGGGCAATTGTCATATGGAAATTTTTGGACCAGCAATGTAATCGTGGCTAAAGTTTTTAATACAGATCTATTGACAGTGACCAAATGGCTGTTGCCAATATTGTGGTCTATGCTGATGCCTGTGTTATTGTTCGAAATTGGCAGAGCATTCGACTGGACCGAGCGAAAATCATTATTCTTAGCCTGGTTAGGGTTGCTACCGTTTGCGTGGCAAGCTGGCGGAGCGTTTACCTTGCCGGTCAGTTTTGGTTTTTTGATCTGGCTGCTACTTGTATTGTTAATTTTGAAACGGCTACGGAATCCAAATAGATCCCAGATGTTTATTTTAGCGGGAGCTGGAATGAGTTTAATCTCAGGATATATTCTCTATTTTATTTTGTTTTGGTTAGTA
>CAYNEQ010000049.1:0-6433 GCA_964396295.1 uncultured Gammaproteobacteria bacterium | reverse complement strand
CAGCACACCGACCAGCACTATTACCGCAAGCTCGACCATAACCACAACTTCAACTGCGACCACAACCACCAAAAATTAATAAGAAGCTACAAGCTAATACACTAAACGATATGCAAGACAAACTAGAATTGACGCCAAACGAGATCGGCATGATCACCCCAGCCTCTCTGGTCCAGGAAATGCAGACTTCGTATCTCGAATACGCCATGAGCGTTATTATCTCTCGTGCCCTGCCTGATGTCCGTGATGGTTTAAAACCCGTACACCGCCGCGTCCTCTACGCCATGTGGAATATTGGCTTGCGTCATACGGCAAAATTCCGTAAATCCGCGCACGTAGTCGGTGAAGTGATGGCAAAATACCACCCACATGGCGATGCTTCCATCTATGACGCCATGGTGCGTATGGCCCAGGATTTCTCTATGCGATATCCGCTAGTGCATGGACAAGGAAACTTCGGCTCCATGGATGGCGACAATGCCGCGGCCATGCGATATACCGAAGCTAAACTTACCGCCGTAGCCGAAGAAATGCTATTTGATATTGAAAAAAATACCGTAGATTTTGCTCCCAACTATGACGGCTCACACGAAGAACCAACAGTGCTGCCAGCTCGCCTGCCTGACCTGCTGCTCAATGGTACCGTTGGTATTGCGGTCGGTATGGCCACCTCCATTGCTCCGCATAATCTCACCGAACTCTGTGACGGCGTAACCAAACTGATCGACGAACCAGAAACTTCTATCGAAGATCTGAACGAAATCATTAAAGGCCCGGACTTCCCTACTGGCGGCATTATTTATAATAAAAAAGATATCTTAGCTGCCTATTCTACCGGCAAGGGAGGAATTGTCATGCGAGCTAAAGCGGAAATCCAAGAAGGCAAAGCTGATCAATTTAAAATTGTTATTACCGAAGTTCCATATAATATTAATAAAGCCACACTCCTAGAAAAAATTGCTGATTTAGTCCAAGAGAAAAAAATCGAGGGCATCAAAGATTTGCGAGACGAATCAAACAAAGATGGTGTGCGCGTGGTCATTGATCTAAAAAAAGATTCCTATCCAAAAAAAGTCTTGAACAAATTATTTCAGCTCACCGAACTCCAAACCACTTTCCATTTCAACATGTTGGCGCTCGTTGATGGAGGCACCCAGCCGCGTGTATTAAATCTTAAAAGTATTTTGGAAGAATTTATTAAGCACCGCCAAGTGGTGATTCGCCGCCGCACAGAATTTGATTTGGAAAAAGCCAAAGACCGAGCCCATATCTTGGAAGGTTTGAGTATGGCGCTTGATAAAATTGATTTGATTATCAAAACTATTCGCGCTTCTAAAGACAAAGAAGAAGCTAAAGCTAATTTAATCTCCAAATTTAAATTCTCTGACAGACAAGCGGTGGCCATTTTGGAAATGAAGTTACAACAATTGGCTAATTTGGAACGGCAAAAAATCGAAGATGAACTCAAAGAAAAACGAGCTCTCATTAAAGAACTCGAATCTATCTTGGCTTCTAAAGCTAAAGTCATGAAGATAATCAAAGATGAAACCTTAGAAATAAAAGAAAAATACGGACAAGAACGTCGTACCCAGATCATTTCTCATGGTATCAAGGAATTTACCACCGAAGATTTGATCCCGAACGAACCGACCATTGTTATGGTCACTTCAGATGGCTATATCAAACGCTTGCCACCAGACACCTTCCATCAGCAATCTCGCGGCGGTAAAGGCGTGATCGGCACCAACACCAAGGAAGAAGAAAGTGTCCAAGATTTGGTTTCCACCAACACCCACGACAACATGCTCTTCTTTACTAATCGTGGTCGCGTCTTCCAGCTCATGGCCTATGACATACCTCAAGCCAGCCGCACCGCCAAAGGACAGGCGCTCATCAATTTCTTACAATTAGCGCCGAATGAAAAAGTCACCGCCCTCTTAGGCATGAGCGACATGACCAATGTTAAATACCTAGTCATGGTCACCACTAAAGGTAATATCAAAAAAACCAGTCTCGAAGATTTCGCCAATGTTCGCCGTAGTGGCCTCATCGCCGTCAAGCTAAAAGCCGATGACAATCTGGAATGGGTCAAACCAAGTTCCGGAAATGACGAAATCATGATCGCCACTAAGCAAGGTCAAGCCATACGCTTTAAAGAAAAAGACGTGCGTGAAATGGGTCGCACCGCCAGCGGTGTCCGCGGCATGCGCCTTAAGAGCGGCGACGAAGTGATTGGGATGGATATTGTCGATCCAAAAAATAAAAGTCTCGCATTTCTGACTGTTGGCGAAAACGGCGTGGGTAAACGTACAGAACTTGATGAATATAAAGTGCAGGGTCGTGGTGGCAGCGGCATCAAAACCGCAGAGATCACCGCCAAGACCGGCAACCTGACGTTTGCCAAAGTTGTCGACGCGATTGAATATAAAGACAAAGACCTGCTACTCATGTCAGCCAAAGGCCAGGTCATCCGCTTACCGTTCGCCTCTATTTCCTCCTCTGGCCGCGCTACCCAAGGCGTTCGTCTCATGCGGTTTAAGGAAGATGGTGATAAAGTGGCAAGCGTGACTCTCATATAAAATCTCAAAAAATCCGAGTGCAGTATTGGCTCGGATTTTTGTTTGCCCAAATAAGAAAAATGCGATACTATTTATGCAGTATGCCTTATAGAGACATCGTTCCCAAAAACCCAAACATCGAAGAATTAATGGCGCAAATAAAGAAATATTATCGCCAACAAGACACCGACATGGTGCAGCTTGCCTATGATTTTGCCGAAAAAGCGCACCGCGGCCAATTTCGCAAATCCGGCGAACCTTACATTATCCACCCAGTGGCTACGGCCATGATTTTGGCGCACATGCGTATTGATCCGATTATTATTGTGGCTGCACTCCTGCATGATGTGCCCGAAGATACTAGCGTCACTATTGAAGAAGTAGAAAAAAACTTTGGCCCTGATATTGCCGGCATGATCCGTCGTATTACCAAACTCGGGAAGCTCAAATACCGCGGCGTGGAACGATATATCGAAAACTTGCGCAAAATGTTTGTGGCTATGGCCGAAGATATCCGGGTAATGATTATCAAATTTGCCGACCGAGTCCATAACCTCTCCACTCTTGACTCTCTGCCACCTAAAAAACGTTATCGCATCGCCTTGGAGAGTTTGGAAATTTACGCTCCCATTGCCAACCGATTAGGAATTGGTGAATTTAAAAGTTTATTAGAAGATCTGTCATTCCCCTATGTTTTCCCAAAAGAATATGAAAAAACAAAAGAACTCCGAGAAAAATTAGTTTCCCAACGCGGCGCGTACCTGCAAGAAGTGATTAATACCACTAAAAGTGAATTGGAAAAATCCGGCATACCTGTATTAAATATTCATGGCCGGGAAAAAACCATGTACAGTTTATACAAAAAAATTATCCTTAAAGGCGGCTGGGAAAACACTGACCATATTTATGACATCGTGGCCGTACGCGTAATCGTCAAAAGTGTGGCTGATTGTTATGCCGCACTCGGTATTATTCACAATCTCTGGAAACCGCTTAAAGGCCGTATCAAAGATTATATCGCCCAACCAAAACCAAACGGATATCAATCACTCCACACCACCGTCTTTTCTGTGGGCGGACAAATTTTAGAATTCCAAATTCGGGATCAATTCATGCACGATGAAGCAGAGTACGGTATTGCTGCTCATTGGCATTATGACGAACGCGGCTCGCGGCTGCCAGCCAAAGATATTGTTTGGGCCAAAGAACTAGCCGAAATTCAAAAAAGTATCTTAGGCAAACTATCTGATATCGATGAACTGAAAGTTGATTTTTTCAGAAATAGAATTTTTGTTTTTACACCTAAAGGCGATGTGATTGATCTGCCGGAAGACGCGACCCCGATCGACTTTGCCTACCATATTCATACTGATATTGGCAACCATTGTAACGGGGCTAAAATCAACGATCAGTTAGTCAGCTTGGAAACACCCCTTAAAAATGGTGATGTTATCGAAATTTTTACCGATAAAAATCGCAAAGGCCCCAGTCAGGACTGGATTAAATTTGCCAAAACTCACCAAGCCAGAACTAAAATTCGAGAACGGCTCAAGAATGAAAAAAGTAATTGGCTCAGTATGATTTTGCCAAAATCAAAAAATAAATAACTAAAGCTGTGTTAATTTAAAAAACGACCCATCAATATGGATCGTTTTTATTTAGACAAATAAGTTTTTAACAATTACTTTTGACCGATGGTTTTTATCAATCGTTTTAATTCTTCTTCAGAATAAAAATCAATTACAATCGTGCCGCGCTCCCCTTTTTTAGTAATCGCCACTTTAGTTCCCAGAGCGGTACGCAACTCATCTTCTAAGTAGGCCAAGTTGGGATCGCGATGACTTTTGTTGGGAGTTTGTTTGCTGACCGTGCGTTCTAATTCTCGAACCGTAATTCGCTGTCCGAGCATCGAAGAAAGCATATCAAGCTGCTGCTTTTGATCCGGAAGCGACAATAACGCCCGAGCCTGACTCATATTGATCCGCTTGTCAGTTAGGGCTGCCTGGACCTCAGAAGGCAAACTAAGCAGACGGATGGCATTAGCCACAGCCGGACGGCTTTTGCCGACCTTGGCCGCTACTTGCTCTTGGGTCAAAGAAAACTCTTCCATTAATCGTTGGTAGGCAAACGCCTCTTCAATCGGAGTCAAATTTTCTCGCTGAATATTTTCTATCAAGGCGACTTCTAATTTCTGTCTGTCAGCTAATTTTTTAATGAGCGCCGGAACCGTAGCCAAGCCCGCCATTTGAGATGCGCGCCAGCGTCGCTCCCCAGCAATAAGCTCATACCCGCCATCAGCCCGTTCAGTGACAATGAGCGGCTGCAATATGCCATGCTCTTTGATCGAGTTTGCCAGATCTTCTAATTCAGGGGCCGTAAAATTCTTGCGCGGCTGATTGGCACTCGGGCTGATGGCACTGACCGGGATATGCCAAATTCGCTCCTGTCCATCATTTTGGACTGCTGACTCTGATTTATATTGTTTGGGCGCACCCGCGATTAAGGCGCCGAGTCCTTTACCTAAAGCCATAGTGAAAAATTATTGTTGTTCAAAACGATCTAAAAATTCCCGACCCAAACGTTCGTAGGCCTTAGCAGCCTTACCGCTCGGATCATAATGAAAAATACTTTTACCAAAACTTGGCGCTTCGGCCAGTCGCACCGTACGAGGAATAACCGAGCGAAAAATATTGTCAGGAAAAAATTTGTACAACTCATTCATAACCTCACTTGATAGACTGTTACGAGAATCATACATCGTAAGCACTGCGCCTAAAATCTTTAGTTCTGGTTTGAGATTGATTCTAATCATTTCAATAGTCTTAAGGAGTTGCCCCAACCCTTCAAGGGCATAATACTCGGCTTGCACAGGAATCAAAATGTGATCAGCAGCAATTAGCCCGTTAATAGTAAGAATTCCAAGCGACGGCGGACAATCTATAATAATATAATCATACGCATGAGACACCTCTGATAAAATCTCATCCAACTTTTTTTCTCTACCTTCAACATTTACCAGCTCAACATTCGCGCCAGCTAAATCCGGCGTAGCCGGAGCCACGCGCAAACCCGCGTGCCCGGTATTATGTACGACATCATGCAAGCGACTCTGGCCAGACAAACTATGATATAATCCTTGTTCTAATTCTTGATATTTAATACCCAGACCCGAGGTCGCATTTCCTTGCGGATCGAGATCAACGAGCAGCACAAATTTTCCACTTTCTGCCAGAGCAGCGGCTAAATTTACGGCTGTAGTTGTTTTGCCTACTCCGCCTTTTTGATTTACCACGGCAATAATCTCCGCCATAGTTTTTTAAAAAACCTAAATACTAAACTCAAAATTCTAAAAGATGATACTAGTATATCACAAATAAAGCAATAAAAAAACTTGCTAAGTTTACTTTATCTTTACATCTTCCAACACATAACTCTCCTCACCGCTACCACCC
Source organism: uncultured Gammaproteobacteria bacterium (assembly GCA_964396295.1). Taxonomy (GTDB): domain Bacteria; phylum Patescibacteriota; class Patescibacteriia; order Magasanikbacterales; family GWA2-37-8; genus XYD2-FULL-39-9. Next base: position 423 of record CAYNEQ010000049.1, on the reverse strand, counting down.
TGACTAACCTCGCCATTTTGCACCTCGGTTTCTGGAAGATATGATTTTAAAACTAACTTACCTGATACTATAACCTGAATACCACCCAAACTTTCCGGCCATGCCTGCCAATTTTCTATATACACCGGGATACTACCAATTAACAGCACTGCCCCAGTCTTGGCATCTACGGCCTGACCTTTGAGTGTTACTTGTTGATTTACTGATAGAGATAATTGTTGATTATTTTCTATAACATTTTTATTTGAACCAACCGAGTCACGAGAAGCTGCAAAATATAAAATAACAAAAATAATTACTGTTATTGGTATTAATAGTAAAAATTTTGATTTCATACAGAAGTAATTTATATGTGCCGAAGGAGAGACTCGAACTCTCATGGATTGCTCCGCACGATTTTGAGTCGTGTGCGTCTACCAATTC
>CAYNEQ010000048.1:0-6462 GCA_964396295.1 uncultured Gammaproteobacteria bacterium | reverse complement strand
AGCTGTCGATATTGTTTTGAATTCTGTTCACACAATTCTGTAATCCAGGCGTTCATGCCAGTTATTACCACCTTTTGTCCTTTGTGACGAATGAGCGAGATGATTTCGTCCAGCGCTTCCACGCCATCAAGATCTACAAAATAGACTTCGCGTAAACGTAAAATGATGGCGCTGTAACCTTTCAAATTTGTTTCAAACCGGCGTAAATGAGCCTGGCTGTTTATATACATGAGCGTGCCCTTGAAAGAGTAGAGCAGAATATCAGGATTCTCTTCTATTTCACTTATTTTTTCTCCGGAGACCATGCCAATTTGTCCTTCTTTATATTTATTTAGATACAAATCAAATTGGCCATGGGAAAGTTTTTCCATAAAGATAAGGAGTGACAGAGCCGTACCAAGCAGAATACCTACAATCGGATCTTCATACACCGTCACAAAAGCAACCACCATCGCCACGGCAAAGCCAACTTTATCAAAACGATAATAACGGACAAAATGTTCTGTCTCTACCATATTTATCGCCACCATAGCCAGAATGGCGGCAATCACCGCCATAGGTATATATTTGAAATAGCCGAGAAACAGCAGAGAGATCAGGGCAATGCTGATACTATTGATAGTGCCTGAGATATGGTCCGTGGCGCCGGTTTTGATATTAAGGGATGTCCGTGCCAATGCTGCGGTGGCCGGAATACCACCCGCCAGACCCGAAGCAAAATTTGCGAGTGAGAGGCCGAGCATTTCTTTGCGTTCGTTGTGCTTGGTTTTGGTCATGCCATCGGCGATTTTGGCCGAGAGCATAGTTTCCAAAATGGCCACAAGCGCCACTGCTAACCCGGTGCTAATAAGTGACATATCAAAATACAGATGTGGCGCTTGCCAGAGTTTACCGCTCATATTGGCAAAGCCACTGCCTAGCGTATCGAGTTGTAGAGGAATGAGTCCTTTAGTGCCTAAATAACCAAGCAAGATACCAATAGGCGACAGAACGATAGCGCCGGGTATGCGCGGTAATAATTTTCGTAAAATCATTAAGGCGATAAAAAATGCAAAAAAAGTGATTAGAGCTGGCAAATATGTTTGATTGATATGTAAAAAAGATTGGGCAAGATTAGAGATAAATTTTTCATGTTTCGGGAGACCATGCAGGCCAAACGCATAATTGAATTGTCCGAAACCGATAATAAAGGCTACGCCCAAAGTAAAACCATGCATGACACTCGAAGGAATAAATACTAAATACTTTTCCAGCTTAAAAATATAGGCGACGCCGATAAACAGACCGGTGGTAATAGCGAGCATGCTGATGGCGTCGGCGCCATGTGTCAGCGCATAGGCAGCGATAATCCCTGAGAGCGCGCCTGTCGGACCGACAATATTATAGGCGCTGCCGCCAAGTAGTGAGGCTATCAGTCCTGCCCAGATAGCGGTGATAATCCCGGCCACAGGCGTGGATTGTGAGGCAACTGCCAGAGAAACTGAAAGTGGCACCGAAATTAATGAGACAGTAACGCCTGATTTCCAGTTTGATTTCATGCGGTTGAGTATATTTGACATAGGATTTAAATTTAGAATAGCAATATTATACGCTTGCCCTTTGACATGGTCAATGCAATGTTTATTTTTTCTCATATGGTATAATACGATTACTTAATTTTTAACGCTTCTTCCTATGCATAAATCACTGCTCGCATTTTTTTCCGCATCTATTATTTTATTTACTCCGGTGTTAGCTAAAGCCGCTACCTGGAAACCGGTCACGCCTGAAGAATATACTCCCATTACTTGGGCTAAAGCGCCGGGAATTGCCAGTTTTTTCAAAGCGCCGAGCGGTAGTGGGGCCTTGGATTTTTTAACTCGCATTAATCTATCTCAGAATCAAATTCAGTTTATTATCACCGATACTCCGCCGGCAGATTGGGGTCCCGCAAATTCAAATTTTGCCGCTACTATTCCGGTGGAAGATTCTACGCCGACCACCACGCCAGTTCCTACCAGTACTAACGACAACGTCGCAGTTTCGTTTCCTCCTGTCAGTAATTCTGCAGTAGAGAGTTATCATAATTTTGCTTTTTCTCGGTTTGTCGCTGAGACTGGAAAATCTATAGCTGAGGATGCAAAATTTATTTGGAACGGCCCGTTTTTTAATATCACCCTGCCGACCTCTGATTTGAGTTTGGCCCTTAAAGGCATCTTTGGTAAAGATTCTCTTATCTCAAGCGGCAGTCGTCCAAATGGAGATATGGCGCAAGAAAGGAAAATGTTATTGATTAATAATCGTACGGGTCGTGCTAGCATCCAGGACTTTGATGCAAATATCTTTGTCGGTGATGCCAGCGGTGATCAGGGCTTAGAAGGTTTTGCGCCAACGGTGGCGAAAGTTGATAATGCGAGTGCTGCGACCGCTCGTCTCTTTGTTGGTGTTATGCCGAGCAAGCAGGAGCTCGTGATATACTGCAGTCAGTCAGCTACGATCGGCGAAGCTAGTAGAGCACTTACGACAGCCGGCGTGCCGATAGAAAATCAGATGGAACTTGATGGTGGAGGCAGTGCCAGTTGCGGGTATAATTTACCGGGTCAATATTTTGTCGAGCCAAGCCGTACCTTGCCACTCATGATGGGTGCTACCAGTATTCTGGCGCGAGGTAACCCGACAACAAATGGCCTTAATGTGCGCAGCGGTCCAGCTACAAAATATGAAGTTGTGAAAAAATTAAATAAGACAGATCAAGTGCGAGTGATCGCAGAAAAAAATGGCTGGTATAAGATTGGCGAGGGTGAATGGGTGAGTAAAAGTTTGATAAAAAAGATATAATATATGACAGGGAAACAAATTTCAGCGGAAGAATTATATGTACTGGTAAATCAAGGCGTGCCCACTGATATGGCAGTTATAGATGTTCGTACGCCGGAGGAATTTGCCAAAGGAGCAATTGTTGGCGCAAAAAATATTCCCGTTGATCAAATAGTATCTCAAAAAGATCTGTTGCAGAATTATAAGAAAATCTATTTTTATTGTCTGTCCGGATCGCGCAGTCAATTGGCTATTGCCCAGCTGGTAAATGCCGGTTTGACAGATGAGTTATATAGTCTGGCCAGTGGTTTGCTTGCTTGGCGAAAACTCGGCTATCGTCTCGTTTAATTTTTTAAGTTTTTATATATGAGTAGTTACCATACAAATATTATTCAAGAGACACAGGAAAATACAAATTTTCGTAAAGTGTTATTTACGGGTAAGCATAGTCAACTGGTCGTGATGAGCATTCCGCCAGGTGGCGAGATTGGTGAGGAGACCCATGATCATACAGAACAAACTTTATTTTTTCTTTCCGGCAGCGGTAAAGCCATTATCAACGATGTAGTTTCTGAGGTTGCGCCTGGAGATGTGTTTGTTATTGTTCCGGGAACCAAACATAATTTCCGCAATACCGGTACTGAAGATTTGAAAGTATATACCGTCTATGCGCCGCCAAATCACATTGATGGCCGTATTCACAAAACTAAAGCCGAGGCAGATGCGGACAAGGCTGATGAAAAAATTGGTGAGTAAAGCTGGGTCTTTGTATGCTGACAAGATACCGAATGCTTTTTTATTCTTTCATATTTATTATTAGTGGTTTTTTTGGCTGGGCCGTTGATACTGGCTACAGGTCTATTACTATGGGTCATTATGAATCAGCGACCGTCGTGCCATTCTTTTCTTTGATTTTTGCTTCAGCTTCACTGCTGTTAACCGTTCTGTTTCGTAAGACTTCATTTTTTTGGAGTGTGTTTTTGGGTACGCTATTTTGTGTCGGGATTGAACTGGTAAGCGGGTTTGTACTGCTTAAGTTTTTCCATGAGCGGCTATGGAATTACAAATCAAATCCTTTTGACCTCTACGGATTTATTGATCTGCTTCACAGTGCTTACTGGTTCTTATTGGTGTTGCTATATAGATTGTTTTATAAATATTGGTTGAAGAGAAAGGATAAGAAATACCTGCCGAAACGAAGCTAGATCGCATGCTTGAATTTTTGGTCTGTAATGCTATAATAATTGCTTAATAAGTACGCTCGTATGCTTCCTTTACGAATAAACAATGTCACCAAAATTTTCAAAAATTCCAAAGGTGAAGATTTCAAAGCCGTGGATAATGTATCATTAGAAATTGAGGCCGGGAAAATTTATGGTCTGTTAGGTCCCAATGGCGCCGGTAAATCAACACTGATTAATATGATCAGCGGGATTTTGCGTTCCACAGATGGCAAGATTGAGGTGTTTGGGTTAGATGTGGCTAAAGAAGCAAATCATACCAAACAGATGATTGGCATTGTTCCCCAAGAAATTGTGGTGGAGATGGCCTTTACTGTCGAAGAAGTGCTGTATTATTTTGGTGGTATGTATGGCGTGTCTCGCGCCGATCGCAAGATTCGTATCAAGCAAGTCTTGGAAGATCTGGGTTTGGAAGACAAAATGCACGAGCGGGCCCGCAACCTTTCGGGTGGTATGAAACGACGACTCATGGTCGCCAAAGCAATTTTGCACAAACCGAAATTATTAATTTTAGACGAGCCCACAGCTGGGGTAGATGTCAGCTTGCGCCAAAAAATTTGGAATTTGGTGCGCAGATTAAATGAAGAGGGAACAACCATTGTCTTTACGACGCATTATTTGGAGGAGGCAGAACAACTGTGTGAGTCAATCGCGCTTATAGATCATGGACACTTGATTAAACATGGGAAACTAAAAGATATTCAGCAGGAATTTTCTAAAAACACTATTCACTTTGAATTATTCGATAGGTCAGCCGCGCCGCTTAACGGCGTTACTGAGGTTGGTGTGGAGTATGAATATCCGATTAGTACTGATCTGGCTACTGATATGGCTGCTTTGTCCAAGCATTATAATAAAAATATAAAATCAATTCGTTCCGAGGCAGCATCACTTGAGCATGTCTTTTTGAAATTAACGGGGAATAAATAGTATGCAAAACAATATGTGGGCATTATATGCCAGAGAAGTCAAACGGTTTCAAAAAATTTGGATGGATACGGTTTTTAGTCCGATTGTCTCGATTGCTTTGTATCTTGGTGTTTTCGGCATTGTGACCGCCGGTCGGCAAGTAGCTAGTATTCCATATCTCACTTTTGTTTATACCGGACTACTGGCCATGCTGGTCATCAATAATGCTTTTTCTAACCCGTCTTTTGCGCTGGTGATTGCCAAAAATTTAGGCAATATTATTGATCTCCAATTAGTGCCGATTGCGCCTTGGCGAATTGGCATTGCTTATGCGCTGGCTGCGCTTACCAGAGGCCTTATTACCTTTGGGATTGCGGTGCTCGCCACTATTTGGTTTATCCCCGGACTAGGTCTGCCGACACATCCGTTATTTTTTCTCTTAGCCTTGTGTTTAACCGGTCTTGAGTTTGGCATGTTGGGCGTGGCCTTTGGTTTTATGGCCAAGAATTTTGAAGCTCTGACATTTATGAATACGTTTGTTATGCAGCCAATGATTTTTTTGGCCGGAGTTTTTTATCCGGTTGCCAATTTGCCGGGTATCTGGAGTAAAGTCAGCCTGTTTAACCCGATTCATCACAATGTCAACTTTTTTCGCTATACTATTACCGGCTATGCGGATGTCAGTCCATTTATTTCTTTGGCGGCCATGATTGGTTTTTCGGTTCTGTTATTTATCGTTATGCAAGTAGTGGCTAAGAAGAATATTAAAATGCAATAATGTAATTAATTTATTTAAATAAAAAATCTATGATTAAAATTTACGGCACACCTCGTTCGACGGCCTTTCGTTGTTATTGGTTTATGGAAGAAATCGGCGGTATTGAATATGAAACTCAATCAGTTGATTTTGCCAAAGGCGAAAATAAATCAGCCGAGTATCTGAAGCTTAATCCAAACGGTAAGGTGCCAACTATGGTAGATGGAGACGTAGTGGTCTGGGAATCAATGGCCATCTGTTATTATTTAATGGAAAAATATCAAGCGCTGCAATTTGTCGGTACTACGGCTCAAGAACATGCCCAGGTCAATCAATGGAATTTCTGGTCAGTTATTCACTTGAGTAACGCCTTTGAACCGCTTGTGTTACAATCATATCGTAAGACGCCAGACTCCGAAGCAACCAAGAATTCTAGAGATGTAGAATTGCCTCGGTACTTGGGAGTTTTGGAAAATCATTTGGCTGGGAAGGAATATATGGTTATGAATAAGTTTACCTTGGCTGATATTGCGGCTATGTCAGTCGTACGCATGGCTGGATTTGTTAATTTTGATTTGTCATCATATCCAAATATTCAGGCTTGGATGGCTCGGTTGAGTGAACGAGAGGCGTATAAGAAAGTGAGTGCTTAAGAATAATTTCTAAAACTAAAAACAACCTTTTTACAAAGGTTGTTTTTAAATCATGTTTTATCTTTTACATCCGGGCTCAGATAATATAACAAATTATTATTACACT
>CAYNEQ010000047.1:0-6569 GCA_964396295.1 uncultured Gammaproteobacteria bacterium | reverse complement strand
GAATATATTTATGCCGCGGCTGATGTCCTGGCCGACGCGGCAAAATGAGCATACTCATGATCGCCGAGACAAATAGCCCAACCATAGCAAGCGTCATCAGAATCTGCAAAATATTAGGAGCATTGAAAAACAGCGCGCTTTGTCGAATCTCATTGCCGGCTACCCACAATGGCAAGCGGCCAATAATGGTAATTAAAATGGCCACGACAGCCCAGCTCCATTTACCTTCCCATTCATAAAATAATATCTTCAGTTTTTTCGCTTTGGAAATCTGTTTGTTTTGCCTAAAATGCCACAAGAGATAGGGAATATTTTCTGTTCCCCAAGCCCACCGTCGCTGTTGCAGGTATAAATTTTTTAAACTTTGCCACCAACTGTCATCGCGCACCGTATCCATGGAAACCGGAATATAGAGCGGCGTAACTTCATAGTCTCCATTATACCGCAACCAGCACTGATAGAAAATACGCGAATCTTCACTGACAATATCTTTACTATGTCCGCCGCAATCTATCACGGCTTTAAAACTCATACTGTGGGAAGAAAACGTGACCAAATTATCAAGCCTCGCCAAACTAAACAACATCCAAAAACTCGTACCAAAGGCCATAAGCCGCAAAATCGCCGGTGATTCCCACAAATTATTATTATACAGGGTGAGCGGTTGAAACGAACTGTGATCCGGTCGCGGATGCTTATGGTACAGATAGGCTAAATGGGCAAAATACTCTCTATGGACAATAGTATCAATATCAAAAACTGAAACAATAATATCTATATAATTCCACCGACGCTCGTCGGCATATTTTTTAAATTCCCATTCTGCATGATGAATATTTGAACCTTTGCCGGGAATTTCGCCCGACAAATTTGCCGGATGCGTATAACAAATAACATCAGCAAATTTATTTTGATAATTTTCTTTAATTAATTTTTGTATATTTTGCCAGTGTTCATTTTTACGTTCTTCTCCCGAGATTACCACATACAACTCTGCCGCCGGAAAGCTCGAACTAACAAAGCTATTTAAAGTGGCCTGTACCACTTCCCAGCCTTCATTGTAGAGCGGCAAAAATACGACGTTTTTTCTTTGTTTCCAGTTTGGAAATTCTGCGGTTAATCTCGTAAACCAATCAACTTTTACGGCTTTACGAAATCGGCGCCAAGATAAAAATAAATAAAAAGAAAAGTAAGAAACTCGCAGTACCCAATAGACATCAAAAATTAGAATAAAATAAATCATCCATAACGGACGAAGAAAGGACAGGCCAATGCCTATGATAAGCGTTAGCCAAATGCTCAAACCCGGAAAAATTTCATAAAGACGATACCGATGATAATCTGAAAGCATACTTGATTAGTTCTTAGGCAGAAGTTCACAGCCAATAGTAATACAACAACGTAACTATGAACTACTGGCGATTGGCTATAAACTAGCGCCAATGTGTGGTTCGCTGCTGTAGACTGGCAAGATATATTGCCCGGCAGAAGCCCCAGCTATTCCCGCGAGCGCCATATCCGTGTCAAAATTGGCTGGCAAGGATATGGCTGGTATATGCAAACTAAAGGCTAAGGTATTTATGAGCGTTACCAGGAGTCTGGTGGCGGTAAACCGACCTGTACCCATAACCAGTCCCAGACCCGTCAAATCTGATAATGCGGCGTTTTGCTCTGAGAGAAATTTTTCTACAGTTCTTAAAAAATCATTATTTTCAACAATCTCAAATTTACTGTGAACAATTTTATTATTCACTAGCAGCTGGCAGGCAATTTCGTGTTCTGTACTATTATCCAAAATAAGCAGCATATATAATTAAACTAATTGTTGGGTTTCGTCTACCACAATCACATGTTTGCCTTCAAAAATACTATATAAAAATTTATCACCAATTTCGCGGCGGTCTTTAAACTCTTTTTCGGTCATTATCGTATAGCGCAAGGCTTTACCAAGCTTCTTTTCAAACTCAGTAATCAATTTTGAAACTACTACCGGCCGCGTCTCCCCGACCAACAAAATATCAGTCTCGGCATTTTTCGCATCAGTAAAACAACCGGTAAACAAGAGGATCTTTAACTTTCCCGCCCTTTCCTTGAGCTCTTCAATTAATTCTCGTTCGTATAAAATCTGCGCTTTAAATAACAGCGCCTTTAATTCACTATATAACAGACAACCTTCATTAAGGCGATAATATTTAGAACGACCAGTCCCAGCCCCATCTTGCACATCACCCTCAGCCACCACTACCGGCGTAATAATGCCAACTTTCTCTAAATTACTCAATTCCCGACGAATAGCGTTAAGCTGTGATTCGGTTAATCTGGCTAATTCCCGGACATAAAAAGGCCGATCAGCGGAATGAAAAAAAATGTGCAATAACTTGACTCTGGTCTTTGAACCAAAAAGTTGTTCAATCATAAAAAAGTGGTTACAAGTCTTTAAAGTCTGTAAATTTTATAAGGAAAACAGCCCTCTTCTACAAACTTTAGCAACCTTCGCTTTATAGACTTTATGAACTCCGTATAGTATAATAATTCATAGGTAAAAAGTCAAAATTACTATGGATAAAGACCAAGTTTTGCACTTGCATGAATTCTTTGTAGAAGGTAATAATCCAGAAGAGTCACATGTTCTTCTCAACATTACCGAACCCTCCACCGCCGCGGAACAAGATAAGGGCTATTTTTTTGTGATTTGTGAAATCAATAATGCCGACACCGACTATATCAACCGCATGCAACAAATTGTTGATGAAATAGAAAACAATTACTACGAAATCCCAGATGAAGAAAACCAGACGGCTCTAGAAATTGTCCTCAATAAAATTAATGAAGAAAATATCTCCATGGTCCAGCCTGACATACCGCTTCATTGTATTGTCGGGGTTATTCGCGATAATGAGATAATTTTCAGTTTTTATGGCCGTCCACAGATGATGTTATTTTACAGAACTAAGGATGGCAGTTATAAAAAAATGGATCTGGTCCAAGCCAATAAAAATGAAGAGGCTGATGAAAATAGCCAGCTCTTTGGCCAAATCGTCCAAGGCAAAATCGGTCCCAACGACTATCTCTTTGCTGGAACCCCTAATATCGCAGACTATTTCAACCACGACCGCTTACAAAAAATTGTTACTTCCCGCCTCCCCCGACAAAGTGCCGAACATTTACAGCGAGTCTTGGCCGAACTCAGAAGCAGCTTATCGTTTGGCGGCATTATCATTAATGTCCAAAAAAATACGGAGGCAGTAATCAGCACCCCTAAAATCTCTCCCATTAAAAAAGGCAGCTCAGCTAAATCATTAAAAAATCTTTTTGGCACGGAAAAAAGCACAGCAGATTTGCTCTCACCTTCTTTCTTACCTAAATTCCAGGAAAAAATTCAAAACGCCTTAACTGACGAAGAACCGGAAATGATGGGCGCTGACCAAACCACAGTGCGGGCTAATACGGAGATTACTGCGGCTCACCTACGGGCTAGACAAGAAAAGCAACGGCTTCCTAAAGCCGGCCAACCAGCTGATTGGCAGGAGAGCGTAAAAAATATCCTTACTTTCATCTGGAGACTTCTTAAATACATTGGTCAAGGATTATTTCTGCTTATACTACTTATTGGCAAATTTTTCGCAGCTTTTGGCAGAAATGCCATGCTGTTATTTTTTGCAATTACTAATTATCAAAACCGACGCCGCAATATTCTCAATCTCTGGAATAACGGCTGGCAAAACTTCAAAAATAATATTAAAAATCTGCCAACTATTACCAAGGTTCTGTTTATTGGCGTTATTCTTCTTGTATTAACCTTTACGGCTGGCATTTGGTATGTCAGAGCCAAACAGGCCAAACAGGCCAGAAATCAGGCTTTTACCAGTGCTGTCACCAGTATTAAATCAAAACAAGAAACTGCGGCCGGCTTTTTGATTTACGGCGATACGGAAGGTGCGCTTGCCAAGTTAAACGAATCTCAGGAAATCCTAAAGGGCCTTACCTGTGAATCAACCCAAGAAAAGGCCATCTGCCAGGACCTCAACAAACAAATTCAAGACCTGTTAATGAAGACTCGCAAAATTACATTAGCCAAACCTCAATTACTCACTGACTGGTCTGCCGTTATCCCAGGAAATGTGGTCACGCATACCTTTTTACTCAACAACACAATCTATGGTTTTGGTTCTACTGATGCCAGAATCGCTTCCTTTGATCTTCTGACTAAAGAAGCCAAACTCATCACACCACCGATTGAAGTCGGCAACTTCCGCGATGTCTCTGTGCCGAAAGAAAATGACTACGCTCTATTTCTATATGGAGATAAAAATGTTGCCCAATTTGTACCGCAAGAAAATTCCTGGAAGAAAATTGACATCAGCTTTCCTAGTACAAATGTTAAAATATCAAATGCCATTGTCTACAACCGACGGGTCTATACCGTAGACACGGAAAACAATCAAATCTATAAGCATGATACAATCAGTGGCGGCTTCTCACAAGGCAAATCGTGGTTGCAAGGTCCGGCTGACCTTAAGTCTGCCGTAGATATGGCTATTGACGGTGATTTGTTTGTTCTCAGTCAACATGGCACTATTAACAAATTTACCAAAGGACAGTTACAAAACTTCTCCATCTCAAAGATTGACCCACCTCTCACTTCGGCTGATAAAATCTGGACGTACAATGATCTTAAATACATTTATATCTTGGACTCTGCCGGTAAAAGAATTATCATTTTGGACAAACTGGGACAAATCAAAAACCAAATTACCGCCACTGAATTTATCCATCCGACTGGCATGATTGTCGATGAAACAAAAAATATTGCTTATATATTGGACAGTAATAAGCTGTACCAGATTTCCTTGCAGTAAAATAACCTTCTGGTCATAAATACTAAAACCCTGCACCAGAACGGTGCAGGGTTTTTTGTAGGTGCTTAGGGATTCGGCTTCACCTCTCGCTGGCTTCGGCCGGCTCGGGTTAGCCACCGCCTCGCCGTCCGCGCGAGCGGACATGGCTCCGGCGTTCTCATCCCTTGTCGCGAGCAAAGCAGTTTGCTCACTCTTAAATGTAGGCGCTTAGGGATTCGAACCCTAGACCTCCTCGGTGTAAACGAGGCGCTCTAACCAACTGAGCTAAACGCCCATCACATTTGTAAATTCGTGGGTCGGCTGGGGATCGAACCCAGGACCACTTCCTTAAAAGGGAATTGCTCTACCAGCTGAGCTACCGACCCGAATTGGCTTAATTCTATACTAGATTTTATAAATAATCAACCCTAACTTGCCAGACTATCCACAATCTCTACAATTTTAGCTGGGTCTGAGGGCGGCAGAGTTTTCTTTAATCGCTGACCCAGACTCGCCCGATACTCTTCAGATTCAAGTAAATCAGCCACAATTCTGGCTAACTTTAAACCCGTATCAGTCCGCTCGTCCAAAACAATGGCGGCCGAGTTATCAGCTAAAAGCTTAGCATTAACTTCTTGGTGGGTATCTGACATAGGCAAGATAATAGAGGCCTTACCAAGTGCCGCCAGCTCAGTAATTGTGGCAAACCCAGCCCGGGCGATTACCACGCTTGCCAACGCATAGGCATCTTTCATATCTTCTTTCAAAAATTGATAGACATGGTAATTAGAGAACACTTGCATGGCATTTTCTTGAATCTCTCGGGGACGGTCCCGACCAACCAGATGAATAATATGCCAGTCTCTCGACCAGTGCGGCAAAGCTTCAATTACCATCTTATTAATCTTGGCAGAGCCCGTTCCCCCACCCATGGCCAAAATTACTTTTGCCCAAACCGGTATATTAAATTTTTTTCTTGCTTCATCAATATTAGAAACAGATAATTCCCGGACCGGATTGCCAATCCATTCTGTCTTATGTTCAGAAAAATAAAGCTGACTATCGCGCAAAGCGGTGGTGATCTTTTTAGCTGTATAAGACATGATTTTGTTAGCGAGTCCCGGCTGAGCATCCTGCTGGTGCACCCAGGCTGGAATACCAAAGGCAAAGGCCGCGAGATGTAGCGGCACACTGACAAACCCGCCGGCACTAATGATTAAATCCGGTTTTTTCTGCCAAAGAAAAAATAAAGACTGAAAGAAAGCAATGATAATTTTAAAGATATCAATAATATTCCATACTGATACATAGCGACGGAATTTGCCGGACATGATGGTAAAAAATGGCAAGCCATACTCTGCCACAAGTTCTCGTTCCGGACCATGCTCAGTACCCACCCACAAAAACTCCGCTTGCGGATTATGTTTTTTATATATTTCAGCGACGGCGAGTAGCGGCACGACTGGCCCCAAAGTTCCACCACCAGAGAGCATTATTCGCATACCCTAATAATCCTTCAACTTACCAATAATATCCATGTGCTGAATCTTTTCGAGTGCTTTGGCCTCGATCTGGCGAATACGTTCACGAGTAACATCAAATTCCTGACCCACTTCTTCGAGCGTATGAGTCACCCCGTCGGACACACCAAAACGCATTTCCAAAATCTTTTGTTCGCGCGGAGACAAGTCTTTGATGGCATCTTTCACATAGTCCCGCAAAATCTGCAGC
>CAYNEQ010000046.1:0-6647 GCA_964396295.1 uncultured Gammaproteobacteria bacterium | reverse complement strand
GGTGTTGCCTTGAGTCAGAAAATATTACAGACAATTCAAAAAGGTCTACAGAATGCCAAGCAAGAAAAACCGACGACCGTGTTATTCCACTTTCTCCAAGACAGCGGCATGCTGGAATATTTAACCAATGAAGAATTAAAACAAAACAAAGAAGTTATTAGGCAAATTTACCAGTTGAAATAATTTTTTGAATATATTCGTGATTTTGAAACTAATACGCCCCATGCGACGGTCATGAATTTCTTGGAACATTTTAATTATGTTATGGATTCCGGAGATCCGGGCGGCATGTACCAGGCGAGTGATACGGCTGATGCGGTCCGTATTATTACCGTGCATAAATCAAAAGGACTGGAATTTAAATACGTATTTGTCGTAAATTTAGTGGAAGATAGATTTCCTGGACGCAGACGCGGCGAAGCTATTCCCATACCCGACGGTCTGATTAAAGAAAAATTGCCGGAGGGAGACAACCACTACCAAGAAGAACGTCGGCTGTTTTATGTGGCCATGACCAGAGCCAAAGAAAAACTTTTTTTGACTAGTGCCGATGATTACGGCGGAGTGAAAAATAAAAAAATTTCTCGCTTTTTGCCGGAACTCGGTTTTGTTGTGTTAGAAAAACCTATCGAAGCAAAAGAGAAAACAAAAATTTCAGTGCCAACCAAACATGAGGATAGAGCCGAATTGATCTATGAAGTGCCGAAGGTTTTTTCTTTCTCCCAGATTAAGGCCTATCGCACCTGTCCCTATCAATATAAATTAGCTCATATACTTCGTATTCCAGTGAGCGGTAGCGCCAGTTTTAGTTTTGGCCAAAGCATGCACGGCGCGATGCAAAAATTCTATGAACGATTAAAAGAATTAAACCAAGCAACTCAAACATCACTCTTTGGAGAAACACCTACCGGAGAAACTTCACAAAACGGCGTTAAAGCGCCAAGCCTTGATGAACTGTTGGCTTTTTATGACCAGTCTTGGATAGATGATTGGTATTTGGATGGCAAACAAAAAGCTGACTACTATAAGACCGGCAAAGATATCTTGCGCGCTTTTTATAATTCAGAAAAAGATAATTGGACTATTCCGGTAGCCATGGAGGGTTGGTTTAAAATAAAAGTAGGAGAGTATTTGGTCCATGGCCGTATAGACCGAATCGATAAGTTACCTGATGGAACCTTGGAGATTATTGACTATAAAACCGGTAAGAGCAAGACGAGCGTGGAAGGTGAAGATAAAGATCAATTGCTGATTTATCAAATCGCTGTAAATCAATTACCTGAATATAACCGGGAAGGCAAAGCTGGACGTCTGACCTATTTTTATCTTAACGATAATACAAAAGTTTCTTTTTTGGGCACCGATAAAGAAATTGACAAATTAAAAGATAAAATGATTACGACCATTTCCGAAATTAAATCAGGAAACTTTCAGGCTACGCCAAGTCCACAGGTGTGTAAAAGCTGTGATTTTAGAAATATTTGTCAATTTAGGGCTTAATTTTTTAAATTCAACATATGACAGATCGTTTTAAACTAATCGCTTCAGTGTATCTACTATTTATTAAAGATGGCCAAATACTCCTTTTACGACGTAAAAACACAGGTTATGAGGATGGAAATTATGGACTTGTAGCAGGTCATCTTGATGAGCACGAGTCAATAACACAAGGGGCGATTCGAGAAGCAAAAGAAGAGTCAGGCGTCGATATTGATCAAAAAGATTTAGAAGTAAAAACTACAATGCACAGGAAACAAAGCGATGAGCGGGTCGATTTTTTCTTTGAAGTAAAAAAATGGTCCGGTGAGATTGCGAACACAGAACCAGATAAATGTGACGATCTACGATGGTTTCCTTTAGACGCTCTTCCTCCCAACATTATCCCTTATATTAAACAGGCAATTGAGTGTTATAGAAAGGGGATCATATATTCTGAATTTGGCTGGAATTAATACTATAAATTTTATGGCCATGAAATCTCTTGGGGAAATCTTACAACGACACATGAACCAAATGCCGATAGCCAAACAGGTTTCGGCCACTATGGTTGTGGAAAAAGCCAACGAAACCATTAAAACGGTGTTTGGTGCAAAAGCCTTCAAATATGCCCAGGCCATCTATTTTAAAGACAAAGTCCTGGCCATCACGTGCCTGAGCTCTGTGATGGCGCAGGAGCTTAAACTAAACGAAAAAAGGCTGATTTCAAACATTAACCAAACTTTAGGTACAAGTAGTATAGAAAAAATTAAGTATCTTATCTAATACTTGTCAAACACGTAAAACAGGAATAAAATAAGGTAAGCGCCGCTAACTGTATGACTTTGCGTCATTATTTAATTTTAATGTCACTCGGGGCAGGTATTTGTTGGCTGGCCTGGTTTTTTGTGTTGAGCAGCATTGACCCGACACAAGCTAAATTTTTTGGCTTTCTTTTTTTCTATTCCAGCCTTTTTCTAGCTTTGACCGGCACGATCTCAGTCATGGGCTTCCTCTTAAAAAAAATCGTCTTAAAACATGATGAGATAGTATTTCATCATGTAAAATCAACTTTCAGACAGGGGACGCTCATCTCGCTCATGATTATTTCTGGATTGCTACTGCTACAAATCAAGCTCTTGGCTTGGTGGAGCGCGATTTTACTAGTTCTCCTGTTTAGTGCTATAGAAGGAATTTTATTTACCAGTCGAAAATATAATAATCGGGATTAATCTATGTTTGAAGGACTGCTTAAAAAAATCAGAAAAGATATCGCCATTGATTTGGGCACAGCAAACACCCTGGTCTATGTCAAAGGCCGGGGCATAATTATTAATGAACCAAGCGTGGTAGCCGTTAATACGAAAACTGAGCAGGTCTTAGCTGTCGGGAACGAAGCCAAAGAGATGTTAGGCAAAACTCCGCCACATATTGTCACTACCAGACCCCTTATCAACGGCATTATTTCAGACTTTGAAGTCACGGAAAAAATGCTGCGTCATTTCATTGACAAGGTGTATGAAAACAATATGAACATCATGAGTCGTCCACGCATTATCGTGGGGGCGCCGCTTGAAATTACCGAAGTTGAACTTAAAGCCATTAGTGATGCGGCCACCAACGCTGGCGCGCGCGAGGTGATTGTTGTCCAAGAACCGATGGCAGCTGCAATTGGCGCTCGCATGCCGATTCGAGAGCCGGTAGGAAATTTTATTGTAGAAATCGGCGGTGGTACGGCCGAAATTGCCGTTATCTCCTTAAGCGGTATTGTCACTTGGCGATCTATTCCCATAGCCGGAGATGAATTAAATCGCAACATTATGCAATATGCGCGCGAAAAATTCAATTTATTGCTCGGAGAAAAGCAAGCGGAAGAAATAAAAATTAAAATTGCCTCAGCTATCGAGCTACACGAGCCCATGCATTTTCCCATGCGGGGACGAGATTTGGTTTCAGGATTGCCAAAAGAAGTCATGATTAATGATACGCAAGTCAGGGAATCAATCACCAAATCACTGAGAACTATTATTGAAAATATTAAAGGTGTGCTTGAGACCACACCACCGGAACTGGTGGCCGATATTCACGAACGTGGTATTGTCCTATCTGGCGGCGGAGCCTTACTGAGAGGCTTTGACCAACTGATTGCGCGAGCGGTAGAAATTCCTGTGCGCATCGCCGATGACCCGCTCACTTCAGTGGTCAGAGGTGCTGGCATGCTTTTGGACGAAGAAGAGTTACTGAACGAAATTGCTATAAAAAATCAAAATAAGCCTACAGAAATTTAGTCTACTATGTTTCGTTTTAGAGCCAAACATTATATCTCGTTGGGATTTATTGTCGTATGCGCCATTTTTTTTCATTATCTTGGCTGGCTTGGATTTTTGGAACGGGGAGTGCAAGGATTAATTATTCCTATCTCAACCAAAATTGTCGGTTGGCGACTATCTTCACAAGATTTTTTTAGCCGAACTTTTAATGATAAAAACCAGCTCGCTGATCAGTATAATGAGTGTCTGGCAAAAAATCAAAGCTTGACGGTAGCAGACGTAACCGCCAAAACCCTGGAGCAAGAAAATGTGGAATTACGCAAACAGCTTAATTTTTTTCATCGTCGTAATTTTACGCACGTGACCGCCAATGTCGTAGGACGAAACACTGATAATATTGAAAAAATGATTATGATAAATGCTGGCGCTGCTGATGGAATAAATCTAGACCAAGCGGTAATTGTTGGGGATGGAATTTTAGTTGGCACGATTGCCAAGGTTAACAAAAATACCGCCATGGTTCGATTGATTAACGACAGTCAAAGCAAAATTGCGGCTACCCTGATTAATAAAGATGGCAGTTTGGGAGTTGTCGAAGGCGGGTACGGACTGAGTATTAAGATGGATTTTATTCCCAGAAATGAAGTTGTGCTTGTCGGAGACAGTGTTATTACCTCTGGTTTAGAAGAAAATATTCCTCGGGGTCTACTCATTGGAGAGGTGGCCGTAGCCGAAAACGAAGCCTACCAGCCATTCCAACAAGCGGTCCTAACTCCCAGCGTCGATCTTTCCAAGATTTTTATTGTCAGCGTCTTAAAGTCAAACTAGTTACCGAAATTATGAAATTTTTACGCGCCTTTCTTTTTTTATCTCTGACAATTTTTTTTATTTTGACTCTACATATTTTTGTCATTAATTTTTTATCTTTTCCGTACAATCATATCCATATCGTTTTCTCCTGCTTATTTTTTTTATTTACCATCAGACCAAGTCGACAAGTTCTCTGGATAACAATTATTACTGCTTATTTTTTTGAACTATTTAGCGGCACACCATTTGGTATCGGCCAGGCCGCTCTTATTTTCAGCTTACTGACGATTCACTGGTTTCAATTTAACATCTTGACCAATCGCGCCGTGCATATTATTTTTATCTCTTCCGTACTGGGCATGATCTTCTATCGTTTGCTCTATTTTGGTTTATTATTTGTCTATAATTATTTTGCCACTCATCCTACCTGGCCCAGCCGAGAAGTAATCGCGGATATTGCCTGGGAGATATTTTTTTCTTCGTTTTTTGTCTCCTTACTATATTTTGTGTATAGTAAATTTCTCAAATCATTCCGTAAACAAATCCGTCTCAGTTCTTACTAACTATGGCCAAATTATTCGATATTTCCGAAGAAAAAATTAGCGATCCCGGATTAGCGGGGAAATACAGCCATAATTGGGTGGAGGAGTCTTTTAATTTTGAAGATCAGAGCGGCAAACAAGTGGCCCTAAGCCAAACCAAGACCTATCTTGGTACTAGCATTACCAGCCGAACCATACTTTTTCTTTCTATTATTTTAGGCTTAGGTTTAGCCATCCTTTTAGGCAAAACTGTCTACTTGCAAATTATTCAAGGTCAGCACTACGAGCAGTTGGCAGAGGGCAACAGAATTCGTTTGCGTCCGATCCAAGCCGAACGAGGCATTATTTATGACGCATTTCACACAGAACTGGTGCAAAACGTTCCTAATTTTTCTCTTAATCTTGTGCCGCAAGATTTGCCGCGTGACCCGGAGAGAAGAGCTCAAGTCATTGACCAGGTGGTAAATCTAAGCGGAATTCCTAAAGACAAAATTACTGACCTTCTTAAAAAATATCAATTTTATAGCTTTGCTTCTTTGGTGCTCAAAGAAAATTTAGATTATGAGACCGCTCTAAAATTAGATATCAAAAGCTCTCAACTGCCTGGCATTGTCATTGAAAAGGGGAGCAAGCGCCATTATATTCATGGTGAAAACCAAACAACCTCTACGCTCAGCACCTCACATTTATTAGGTTACTTGGGAAAATTAAGTGAAAGCGAATGGGATAGCCTCAAAGATAAAAAAGAATATTTACCGTTTGATAATATTGGTAAAACCGGCCTAGAAAAGGTGTACGAAACCGAGTTGAGAGGCGTATACGGATTAAAAAAAGTAGAAGTAGATGCGGCCGGCCACGAACAAAATACCTTAGCCGAAGAACCACCGTACCCGGGTAAAAATCTTATCTTATCCATAGATATAGAAGCACAAAAAAAATTGGAAGAGCTCACCCAAAACATGCTCACTAAATTACACAAGACCAGGGCTGCGGCGATTGCTATGAATCCTCAAAACGGTTCGATTATCGCCATGGTCAGCTTGCCAGCCTTTGACAACAATGATTTCTCTGGCGGCATTTCCCAAGCCACCTATAATATTTATACTAACAATCCGGATCGTCCACTCTTTGATCGGGCGGTCGGTGGTACTTATCCTTCCGGCTCAACGATAAAATTAGTCGTGGCCGCCGCAGCCTTACAGGAAAAAATTATCACTACGGCCACTACTTTTTTAAGTACGGGCGGTTTACAACTTGGAGATCGCATGTTTAGAGATTGGAAAGCTGGCGGACATGGTATTACTAACGTATTTAAAGCTTTAGCCTGGTCAGTCAACACTTTCTTTTATTATGTTGGTGGCGGTTATAAAAATTTTGTCGGACTCGGGGTAGACAAGATCGCAAGTTACATGCAAGCCTTTGGTATCTCCAAAAAAACCGGCATTGATATTACAGGAGAAGCGAGCGGGTTCTTACCGAGTAAAGACTGGAAGTTAACGACCAAAAAAGAACCTTGGTATGTCGGTGATACCTATAATCTTTCCATCGG
>CAYNEQ010000045.1:0-6652 GCA_964396295.1 uncultured Gammaproteobacteria bacterium | reverse complement strand
TCAAGAGTTAGTCCATGATCTAAATTTTTACCCTTATCAGTTTGATCTAAAATTCTTCTGATCGTGCCGTTCTTATCTTCCTTACTAGCTTCAGCGGAAGGCTTCCCATGAGACTCCTGTGCTGAGTAAGTCGGCTTTAAATTGAAAGATCTTTTACCGACCCCAAGCCTCAAAGGACTATTCTTCGTCGTATGATTATCCGGAATATCTTTATTTATCTCAGTGACTGGATTGCCAACTCGTCTTTCCTTCACGGTTCTTAGCCTTTCAAGAACTTCAGCTCTACTGAGTCCAGGAATATATGGTTCAGCTAAGTCATCTAAAGTCGCGACATCATGAGTTGCTGTTTCAGGTTTCGCTGTCTCTTGATTTTGTCCATCTATATCTAACGGTCCACGTTTTTCACCTGGCATATTTTTGTATTCAAAAAAATAATTAAGTACATACTATCACACCTTCACCCCGCACAACAAGCGTTATTTTTATTGTGCTGGGGTTGATTTTTTGGACAAAAACCTCTAGTATGAAGTCATGTCATTTTTTGAATTACAACACAAAGACAAACAATCCCATGCCCGAGCCGGGATTATACATACTGATCACGGCGATATTGAGACGCCTATTTTTATGCCGGTTGGCACCCAAGCCTCGGTAAAAACTCTTGATCAAACTGATCTGCAAAACCTCCCCGCGCAAATTATTTTAGGCAATACCTATCATTTACATCTGCGTCCTGGCGAAGATTTAATTGCTGAATTTGGCGGACTGCACAAATTCATGAACTGGAACAAACCAATTTTAACTGACAGTGGTGGCTTCCAAGTCTTTAGCTTAGGACTGCAAAAGAAATCAAGACCAACAACTGTCATCCCGAGTGAGGCCGTAGCCGACGAGGGATCTATACTTAATGGAATAGATTCCTCACCCTCTGTGAGAGGGATTCGGAATGACAACGCACAACTTGTCACTATCGACGAGGAGGGCGTGACCTTCCGCTCTCATCTTGATGGCAGCAGCCACCGCTTCACTCCCGAATCAGCGATAGAAACTCAACATAAAATCGGCGCCGATATTATCATGGCTTTCGATGAATGCACCCCAGACACCGTACCTGAAGAATATGCGCGCCAGGCGATGGAGCGCACGCATCGCTGGGCCAAGCGAAGTCTGGATGAACACAAAAAGTTGTCACTGCAAAATACCAGAGACTATAAACAATTTTTGTTTGGTATTATTCAGGGTTCAGTCTATAAAAATCTACGCCAAGAATCTGCCGCATATATTTCTTCGCTTGACTTCGATGGTATTGCCGTAGGCGGTGAATCAGTCGGCTATAATATGGAAGCCACCAAAGAAATTTTGGATTGGGTCTACCCATTAATTCCGGAAAACAAGCCGCATTACGCCATGGGTCTGGGACTTTCACCGGCTGATCTACTCATTGCCATAGAACACGGCATTGATATGTTTGATTGCGTAGCGCCGACACGCCTCGCCCGACATGGAATGGTGTTTGTAAATCCAGATATAGATAAAAAATTGCGAATAAATATTACTAATAGCAAATACACCAAAGACTCAGCGCCGATTGATCCGCAGTGCCAGTGCCACACCTGCCAACATTATTCTCGCGCGTATATTCATCATCTGTTTGCCGCGCAAGAAATGTCTGCCATGCGCCTGGCCAGCATTCACAATCTTCACTTCATGCTTGACCTGACAAGACTTGCACGAGAAGCGGTATTGGAAGATAGGTTTGATGAACTTCTGAAAAAATGGATGTAATTGACTTTTATATCCTTATAACCTAACATCTTTAACAACTGCGGTTAATTGGCGCAAGCCGATTTACCGCCACCACTGGAGGCTTGGATGATCCACCTGCTCGTCGCACTGGTTCTCACCAATCCTGGCATGGCGTGTCTACCGCCATGCGAGACCTTCTCCTACTGGGAGGAACCTCCGTACAAGCCAACCTGCAGACCACGGGAGCTCTATCCGCGGCCACACACCCGCCCGCGAACCTTGATTCGTTCCAGGAGAGGCGCTCGCAGCGCTTGACCTCCAGACACAGCCACACCCTCAGATCTTCCACTCAGAAATCGGGGGTGTGGCAAGAAGCAACTATGATCCACATCAATTTAATTGTCCTAGGCAAACTCAAAGAAATATTCTGGCAAGAAGCAGAAGCTGAATACTTAAAACGCCTGCAACCCTGGGCAAAAATTACTATCCACGAACTCCGAGAAGAATCTTTTTCTGAAAAAAATAATCCTGAACAGATAAAACAAAAAGAGGCAGAAAAAATCTTAGACCAACTGAAGAAATTTTCTTTGGAACAATCACATCTTATCGTCCTAGACGAACACGGCAAACAGTTTTCTTCAATTAATTTTTCAAGACAACTCGATCAATTATCCAGCCAACAAACTAACGACTTTACTTTTATCATTGGTGGACCACTCGGACTCGACCAATCTATTCTCAAACTGGCAAAGCTAAAACTATCATTATCTTCCATGACTTTTACCCACCAGATGGCTCGGGTATTTTTGTGGGAACAAATTTATCGGGCGATGATGATAAATAATGGCCGGAATTATCATTACTAGCATTCGCCAACTGTCATTCTGAACGCAGTGGAGAATCCCTGTCCGTACAATTGTCATTCCGACCGAAGTGGAGGAATCCCTTACACATAGTATTTGCAGACACAAAGTATAAGGGATCCCTGCGCCACCGCTGAAGCTTTAGGCGGCACGCGGTCGACTTCGCTCGGGATGACAAACCGTTTACAATAGCGAACTTCTTCGGTAAACTATATCTATTATTAAAGTTGTATTTATGAAACGAGTTTTCTCCGGCGTCCAACCAACCAACAATTTACATCTAGGAAATTATTTGGGCGCAATTAAGCATTGGGTTGAATTGCAACATTCGTATGACGCATTTTATTGTGTGGTTGATTTGCACGCGCTTACACTCAAACAAACACCTGAGCAGCTTAGCCAAAATATCTTAAATATGGCTAAGGTCTATTTGGCCTTGGGTGTTGATCCTGATAAATCAACAGTTTTCATTCAATCCCACGTGCCAGAGCATGCCGAACTTGCCTGGATATTAAACACCATTGCCAAGATGAGCGAGATGGAGCGCATGACACAATATAAAGATAAAGCAAAACAACAAAGTGACAATATTAATGTCGGCCTCTTTGATTACCCGGTTCTCATGGCCGCAGATATTTTGCTCTACGACACACAAGTGGTACCTGTCGGTGAAGATCAGAAACAACATGTCGAGCTCACTCGTGATCTGGCCGCTCGATTTAATTCCCTCTATGGAAAAACATTTACTGAACCAGAACCACTGATACAAAAAGAGGGTGCGCGTATCATGGGCCTCGACGATCCGACTAAAAAAATGAGCAAGAGTGCCACCAGCGCCAACAACTACATCGCCTTGCTTGACTCACCGGAAGTAATCAAGAAAAAAATCAGTCGCGCGGTCACTGATTCAGGCAGCACGATTACTCAAGGCGCAGACAGACCGGCGCTGACAAATTTATTGACTATCTATTCTCTGCTCACAAATAGAAGTATCAAAGAGATAGAAAAAGAATACGAAGGTAAAGGGTATGCAGATTTCAAAAAAGGATTGACAGAAGTAGTAGTAGAATTCACCACTGATTTCCAAAATAAATTTAATGCCTTAGATGATAAAGAAGTGATAAACACTTTGGAGAAAGGCGCGGAAAAAACAAAATCGGTAGCGTCAAAAAAAATGAAGGAAGTAAAAGAAAAAATCGGTTTAATTTAACTGTCATTCCGAATCCCCGTAGTGGGTGAGGAATCTAGACATAATTTTAAATAATCGGTATAGATCCCTCGTCGGCTAAAGCCTCGCTCGGGATGACAATATACAAGATACAAATTAATTAACTTAATAAACCCTATATGGAGAATCAATCAATGGGATCAAAAGGCAGGATTATCAAAAGCCTATACTTCTATCTCGTTTCGTTTGTCGCCCTCATGATGATTGTCTGGTCTGTCGCTAACATGATAAATATCGCCTTGAAGACCTGGGTATTTACCAAAGCTGATGACATAATGTATGGCGGCAGAATGAACTGCCAAACATTGCCGGCGCCGGTCTCTGATCCGAAAGCAACCACACCCGTTCCAACTAAAGAACAGACTATTGCTGATTGTGAAAAACAGAACGCTGAGGCTGAAAAACAACAACAAGAAAATCGCATCGCCCAACGACAGATGGATATTGTCCGAGATATTTCTATGATCGTTGTCGGCATTCCTCTCTTCTGGGTGCATTGGAGAATTGTGAGAAATAAAGAGGAAAACTTGTAGTACGAATAAAGGCGAATGCTGAATGGATTATACGAATTAAACCGCCCGAAAGGGTGGTTTTTTCATGCCTTGCATTATCTTGACAAATTAACCAATATATGATATTTTTCGTTGTTATTTAACACAAATAACCAAATTGTTCCGAAGGAAAGCTGGATTTAACATCTGTCTTTCTGTCGGAATAACCGTCCGTCGGACGGCCATTTCGGCGTTCATTGTACTAACCAAGGAGGACGCCATGCGTCGAACAACCCGATACTGATTTGCATGTTGCTCTACCGCACCTCTACAACCAGGTGACTCCCAGAAGGAGGTGCGGCTCAACCCGTACCAACCTTCCAGGAGAACACCGTGCTCAACCTCACGTCGCTCGTTCGCAACCTCACCGCCCGCGCCACGCACTTCGTCGACCGCCTGCTCGGCTACCAGCCGCAGCAGGCCAACCCGGTCCCGCCGGTCTCCGATTCCACGGCTCACGCTGCCGAGTCGGAGACCATCGCTGCCTCGGTCGTGCCGGAGGGTAGGGAGTCGGAGCCCATCAAGGTTCCGGTTCTCACCACCGACACGACCATCCAGAACAGCGAGAGCTCGCCAACCGACCCGGTCGAGCTGCCCACGCCCACGGTCGAACCGATCGCTGTTCGCGAGCGGCCGACCACGCAGTGCCGGAACTACCGGCATCCGCAGACCGGGCGGCAGTGCACCAACCGCGTGCGGCTGGACAACATGTCCGGCCTGTGCGAAGAGTGCGTGCACTCGTGTGCCGGCAACTGCGGCCGGGAGATCGCGTGCTGGTACGAGTACTGCAAGCCATGCAGGTACCAGTGCTGCAACCGCATGCACTGGGATACTCGTCGGCAGTGTCAGAACCGGGTCAGCTTCCCGGACCAGCTCTGCCAGGAGTGTCTCCATCCCTGCTGGGGTGACTGCGGCCGACAGGTCTACAAGTGGCACACCCACTGCAACAGCTGCCGCAGCGGAGGCCGGATCAGGCGCTGCCAGTGCGGCGTGCTGATCCCCTGGAGCCATGAGCACTGCACGCTCTGCCGTTCGGAGATTGCCAAGCCCATGAGGCCCCAACCTCGGAATCAGACCAAAAGGCCTGGCACGGGCTGGCTGCAGCCCGAGAACCCGCCCCCGCGGCACAAGTGCGGTCGCGAAGGGTGCTACCGGATGATCCCGGCACGCTACCCCTACTGCGAGACGCACCGGCGACCCTGAAGTACAACCCCCGCTCCGACATCCATCCCCTGGATCCCGTCGGAGCAAGTACAAAAAACAGCTCTTGAAAGAAAGCTGTTTTTTGTTTGTAAAATTTTTTATAATTTTTCCATTAACTCTTCTGTCTTTACCATCTGCGCCTCCGACTCACTCCTCTTCTTAACTTCTACACTTCCCTGCTCCAAGGTTTTTTTGGAAATTACTACCCGCCATGGGATACCGATTAAATCCGCATCCGCCAACTTAGCGCCCGCAGATGCATCTCGATCATCGAACAATACTTCTACATCATTTGCCAATAGTTCATTGTACAATTTTTCTGCTTCTTGTTTTACATTTTCATCATTTCCTAACATTACTAAATGCGCTTTGTATGGCGCCACGGATTCTGGCCAGATAATGCCTTTTTCATCATGGAATGTTTCGACGATTGCCCCAACTAATCTTGACGTGCCGATCCCATAACAACCCATAAGTAGTCGCTGCTGTGTTCCTTCTGCATTATTCACATCAAACTCAAAAGCGTCAGTATATTTAGTCCCTAAATCAAAAATATTTCCCACTTCGATACCTTTGGTCTTAATCAACTTTCCACTGCACTGCGGACAAGCTTCGCCTTCTTTTACCGTAGCAATTTCTGCATTCTGGCCAAAAGAACATTTCTCGCACGCCAGCAAAACATCTTCACCTGCCGGAGTAATGGCTTGGAATTCATGACTGATATTTGCGGTAAAAATACCACCACTTGCCTGCACAACTTTCACTTCAATACCACACCGGGAAAAAACTTTCACATATGCCTGCAAGGTTCGGTGATAAAAATTTTCCAAATCTTCTTGAGAAGTATGAAAACTATACATGTCTTTCATGCGGAATTCCCGCCCACGCAAGACACCGGATTTAGCTCGCAACTCATCTCGAAATTTCGTATTGATCTGATATACGGCAACTGGAACTTCTTTATAAGAATGGATGAATTTCTGCACAAGCGGTGTCACCACTTCTTCATGAGAACACCCCAACGCATAATCTTTTTCAGTCTGTGATTTTATTTTGAAAAG
>CAYNEQ010000044.1:0-6739 GCA_964396295.1 uncultured Gammaproteobacteria bacterium | reverse complement strand
CAATATTCGTGAGCTAGAAGGTGCCTTAAACAAAATTATCGCCTTACACCAACTCAAGAACATAGAACCAACTCTTGAATCAGTCAAATCACTCTTGGCTAACACCGAGGTTCGCTCGACTTACAAATCCGTTACTCCGCAGCAAATTATTGATGCAGCCAGCGAATTCTTCACCGTCAGTGTAGCCGATCTTCTCGGCCAAAGTCGAGAAAAAAAATTTTCCTACCCCAGGCAAATCATTATGCATTTAATGCGTAAGGAACTTAATATGTCCTATCCGGCTATCGGTCACGAACTTGGCGGCCGCGACCACACCACTGCCATGCACGCAGACAACAAAATTAGTACCGAGATAGAAAAGGACGCTAAACTAAAACAAGAAGTTGAGTTAATAAAACAAAAAATTTACGTGGCCCCACTTTAAAATAGTGGACAGGCTGTGTATAAGCCTGGTATAAAGATTGTTTATTGCCCACAAACTGTCCCCGCGTAGACAAGTTATACACAAGAGCTGCGCTTTCAAAAATTTCACCGCACAGCCTCGACACTACACCACCATTCTTTACCCACACACCAAAAATTAAAACGAGGCTGAGAAATAAGGGTCTAAAAATCTTATCCACTCTGTCCACCGCCTTATT
The DNA here is from genome assembly GCA_964396295.1 of uncultured Gammaproteobacteria bacterium. Lineage (GTDB taxonomy): Bacteria > Patescibacteriota > Patescibacteriia > Magasanikbacterales > GWA2-37-8 > XYD2-FULL-39-9. The sequence continues at coordinate 6,098 of CAYNEQ010000044.1, read as the reverse complement.
ATAACGATTGTATTTTATAAATTATTTTATAACCAACTAATAATAGACAGTGAATAGAAGCCACAGCCTTTATACTCATTCGCTTGTAAATAATAAAATAAATTTGATTATTTAACTCACTCATTTCGTATATGAAATTCTTTTGCACAAAGGAGAACTTGTCAAAAGCCCTAGCGCTCGTAATTGGTGTAGCCGGAAAAAATACAAACTTGCCAATTTTGAGAAATGTCCTTATAAGAGCCATGGAACAAAAAGTAGAGTTGGTGGCAACAAACTTGGAGCTGGCTATCATTTCCAATCTCCGAGCCAAGGTAGAGGTTCCGGGCGTGTTTACCGTGCCTGCCAGAACCCTGACCGATTTTGTAAATCTTTTATCAGAAGAAAAAGTTGAAATCTCTTTAAAAGACAATGAAGTCGAAGTAGTGTGCGGTCGGTCATCAACTAAGATAAAAGGTGCTAGCGCCGAAGAATTCCCGGTTATGCCTACCGTAGGCGAAGGTAAGGGGTATGTGGTAGATATAGAGGTGTTTAAAAAAGGTTTGGGCCAAGTCTTTCAAGCAGCCTCTAAAAACGAAATTAGAGCCGAGCTAGCCGGAGTACTGTTTAATTTTAATGATGAGGCTGGGATGGTGACCATGGCTGCGACCGATAGCTATCGGTTAGCCGAAAAGAAGATAAAACTGATCCAGGGAGAAGAAAAGGCGAGAGTTATTGTACCGGCCCGCACGGCCCAGGAAATAAACCATGTGCTGTCTTTGTCTAAAGGCTTGGATAATGAAAAAAACGTTCGTTTGCTTCTTACTGATAACCAAATCATGGTCCGTTGTAATGATGCGGAACTGGTGTCACGCTTGGTAGATGGGCAGTATCCAGATTACACGCAAATTATCCCCAAGGAATTCAAAACTACAGCCGAATTTTCAACCAGCCAGATTACTAAAGAAATTAAAGCCGCTAGCCTGTTTACTACCGTTGGTATTAATGCGGTGAATTTTGAGTTTGATCCTACTGTCGCCTCTATACGAATTTCTTCCACCTCAACGCAGACCGGTGAACACACTTCAGAAGTACCTGCAGAAATCAAAGGTGAAAAGAATAAGATTTTGCTCAACCATCGGTATGTTTTGGACGGGCTAGCAAATATTGATGAAGAAAATGGAGTGTTACGGGTGATTAATGCCGAGAGTCCTTGTATTCTAGCTCCAAAAGAAGATAAAAACTTCGTTTATATTGTCATGCCTATCAGGCAGTAGATTATTCAACATTTACCGTCAAGGTCTTCTCAGTAGTCTTTCCGTTATTATCGGTCAGGACGCCTTTTAGGCTGTGCAGGCCAACCCCAGGCGAGCTTTTCCAGGTAAAGGTAAGCATGTTGTTAAACAGTTTGTCTTCCGCGTGGTTAAACGTATAAATGAGCTTAGATCCACTATTTTGGGTGGTGAGATAGATTTGAATTTGTTTCATATCTTCCCATCTAAATGGAACTAAGTTGAATACGCGAGGGAAATCGTCGGTCTTGAGTGTGAGCGGGCTGGTATCAAACCAATCAAAGGTTGGTGGATCAAAGTCGGCCTGTAGTTCAAAATGCACTACTTCTTGCGATCCGTTTCCCATGTCGTCCACGGCAAAGGCGCTCAAGGTGTGTGGTCCGTTGGGGAGTTTTTGGGCGTGATACTGAAGATTAAATGGTGCGGCGGTGGTTGAACCAATCAATTGGCCGTCAATTTGGTAAATAACCTTAGTCACACCTCTGGGGGCGCTTGCAGTAACTTGGATATTTAGGTCTCTGGAATTTAAAACTGCATTTTCAGAAGGAGAAATAAAGTTTAGAGTTGGAGAAAATTCAGAAGGTACAGAGCTGTCTTGTTCGGTTGGTGGTTCTTCAAAACTGATTTCTCTACCGGCTTTTTGTTGACGGGCAATCCAGTTTTGTAAGGCAGATTCCCAGTTGTTGTATTGTGGGTCTTCAGCTGGGTTGGTGGGGTATGGGCCACGAGGATCGTTTTTATTTACATAATGTAGGATATCGTGTGGCAGCAAGAAGGTTTTTTGCACAATCAAATCAGGTGGTGTCAGTGGAGAAGCGATTTTACCGGTAGCCGAATTAATGCTTAAGGTGATACCGCCATTGCCGCCGCGCAGAACAGCCTTTTGGACGTCATCAATTGGTGGGTTGGGGAACGATTCTACTGGTGTGCCTTTTAAGGCTTCTTTCATGAAGCGGTTCCAAATCGCACCAGCTAGGGCATTGCCGCCAGCTTTCATCGGGCTGGGAATAGTGTTGCCGACCCAGACACCGGTAGCGAGCGATGGAGTGTAGCCCATGGTCCAGGCATCTTTATTATCATTGGTCGTACCTGTTTTTGCGGCCACGGGTCGGCCTGGCAAAGTTAGATTACCGTTGCGTCCGAAAATATAACCTCGAGCCACATCATCAGAAAGCACATCAGAAATGGTCGCCGCCAATCCGGGATTAACAGCCTCTTGATCATCGGTTGGTTGTTCCCATTTATATAATTCTTCTCCTTTTGAATTAGTAACTTGTAAAATACTGACCGGCTTATTGTATTTGCCGTTATCTGCCAAGGTGGCGTAGGCGTTGGTGTGTTCGAGTAAATTTACTTCACCACCACCCAAGACCAAACTCAATCCATAATCACCAGTAAAGGTGGTGTAGCCAAAACGCTGGGCAAAAGCGATCATGTTTTTAATACCGACCAGATAGAGAGTTTTTACCGCTGGAATATTAAGAGATCCTTGTAAGGCTGTGCGTAGAGTAACAAGTCCACGTTCTTTGCCGTCATAGTCTTTTGGCGTATAGCTCTGGCCAGCACGATCATCAAAATTAGTGCTGACATCATAGAGCACAGTCTCCGGTGTATAACCTTTTTCGAAAGCCGCAGTATAGACAAATGGTTTAAATGAAGACCCTGGTTGGCGTTTGCCAAGTGTGGCCACGTCGAATTGTCCGTTAATTTCTTCGTTGGTATAGTCTCGAGAGCCGACCAGAGTCAGGATTTGTTTAGTCTTTGGATCAATAGCTACGAGGGCCGCATTGTTAGCGTTTGCGGTCTTGGCATTCTTTTCACCCAATTCTTTGATGATAGCCTCGGCCGATTTTTGTTTGTCATAATCAAGGGTGGTGATTACTCTCAAACCGCCTTGATCTACAGCTATTTCACCAAATTGATCAGCTAAAAGCTGCTTTACATATAAGACAAAATGGGGCGCTTCCATAGAACCCCCGGTTCGATATAGTCGCAAGGCTACGCCCTGAGCTTCCTTTTTTTGGTCTTCATTAATATAGCCTTGGTTATACATGAGTGCCAAGACCAAATCTCTTCGATCTCGTAAGGCGTCTAAGTTGTTTAAATACTTACTTGGAGCTTTAGGAATAGCGGCCAAAGTAGCGGCTTCAGCCAGGGTTAAATCTTTCGCATTTTTGTGGAAGTAGGCTTGGCTGGCGGATTCAATTCCGTAGTTAGTTGAGCCATAGGGGATTTCATTGAGGTAGAGTTTGAGAATTTGTTCTTTAGAGTATTTCTTTTCCAAACGCACCGCTAAAATAACCTCCTTTAATTTTCTGAAATAGCCGGCAAAACCGGTTCTCGCATCGCCAACAATGGCATTTTTAATAAGTTGTTGTGTAAGCGTAGATCCACCGCCAGCACCAGCGCTGCGGCCGATTAAACTGTTAAAGCGGGCGCGCAAGATGCTTTGGATTCTGACGCCGTTGTGTTTATAAAAATCTTTATCTTCCACGGCCACTGTGGCTTCTTTGGCAAAATCTGAGATTTGGTCCATTTCTACCAAAGTTCGTTTTTGATTTTGGTAAATTTCATATAACAAATGTTGACCGGTTCGGTCATAAATTTTGGTACTTTGAGAAACCTGACGATCGTTTAATTTGTCTGGGTCTGGCAGGTCGCGGCTGATCCAGGCGACGGTAATAGTGCCGAGAATAAAACATGCGACCGCGCCAATGCCGGCCGCAATAGCGATAGTTTTGATTAATTTTTGTCTTTTTTCCTTCGGCGACAAGGATTCGTGGTCGGGAAGATGGCCATAATGGCGGGTGTGCTGGAATTGGGGGATTGGCATAACAAAATTATAAATTCTTAACCGACCGGCAGGCGGGCTAAGTCATAAGTAGTTGTTTGTTATTTTATAGTATCCAGTATAAATTTACCAGTTTTTGTTAGGAAACCTAATAAAATTAAAAGAAGAAAGTTTTTTGCTATCCAGGTGAGGAGGGTTGACCCTGTTAAGCCCCGCGGGACGGGATCGCCGTAGGCGAGCTTATCAGGGTTGACAAAAACCCGATTTTGTGATATAGTGCTACGTTAATTAAGCAAAGGTATCCGCTATGGATACTTTTTAATTTTAACGAATATGCGCTTAGTTGAGCCAAAAAACACCATAAAAACCGCTATTACCAGCCTGGTATTTATGGCTATAGTTAGCCAAACCATGTTTTCTACACCAGTTTCTGCTGCTGCTAGTCACGAAATGGCTAATTCTACACCAAAAGTAGTAGGTGTTGATAAAGAAAACCCAGAAAACGCTGTAAATTCAATTAAAGTAGCTTTTGATCAGGGTGAAGAAGAAAAACCTGATAGAACCATTGATGCGGTTATTACGGCCTATACCAGTACCCGTGGTCAAACCGACGACGATCCGTTTACCGCCGCTTCTGGTAAACGCGTACATGATGGTATGATTGCGGCTAACGGTTTACCATTTGGTACCCAGATTAAGATCCCGGCTTTATATGGCGACAAGATCTTTGTGGTAGAGGATCGTATGAATAAACGCTACGGGTTGGGTCGTATGGATATTTGGTTAGATACTACCAGAGCTGAAGCGATGAAATTTGGGGTAAAAAGATTAAAAGTTGAAATATATTATCCTGAGAAAGCAGTTGCTAAAGCCGGAAAATAAATTATGGAAATAAAAAAGACCCGCTATGGGTCTTTTTTATTTTTACTATTTTTCTACAATTTCAACAGATAAGATTTTAACTGGATTGACTGGCTTGGACATTTCACCAGTCTCGCTTACGGTAACCGGTGCCTCGGCAATCTTATCTATCACTTCAAGTCCGGAGACAACCTTTCCAAAAATTACGTAGTTTGGTGGAAGTGGATAGTCGTCATGCATAATGAAGAATTGACTACCGTTGGTGTTTGGTCCGGAGTTGGCCATCGCAATAGTGCCCTTTGTATATTCTCCCGTAAACGGTTCGTCGGCAAATTTATAACCGGGTCCGCCCATACCGGTACCGGTCGGATCGCCGCCTTGAATCATAAAACCTTTAATGACGCGATGAAAAATCACATTGTCATAAAAATGTTTTTTAGCAAGAAAGACAAAATTGTTAGCTGTAATCGGGGTTTGTTTTACATTCAACTCAATATCCATTTCCCCGGCTGTTGTTTTCATCTTAGCAATATAACTTTTATTTTGATCAATCAAGTTGATCGGTGTTTTGTATTGTGATAAGTCCATAAGTTTGTTTTCGTTAGAATTAGTATTAATGGTAGAGGATTGTTCTTGTGTGCTGGTCGGCGGCGTTAGTTGTCTGTTTGATGATTCTTCGGGTTGAGCCGAATTTTCTATATTTTTATTTTGTTCCGCCGGAGCTTGGGCTGAAGGGGCTTTTGTAAAGTAGAAGGCAGCTATAATAACGACGAGAACTAGAATTATGGGAATAATTATTTTTTTCATACTTAGTATTATGTTAAATTTATTCCACCTTGGCTCTAAACTGTAGAGCCTCGGCAATATGTGGAAGCTCTATAGTATCACTATTTCCTAAATCTGCAATAGTACGCGCTAGCTTTAAGATGCGGTTATAAGCCCGAGCAGATAAATGCATTTGGGTAACAGCGGCGCGCAAGAGATCGATAGATTGAGTATTGAGTTTACAATATTCTTTTATTTCCGCATTGCGCATTTCGCTATTACAATGAATATTGGTATCTTTAAATCGTTTCGTCTGACTATTTCTAGCCGCCTCTACCGGGTGGCGAATGGTTTTGGTGGCCTCACGGATCGAACCCAAAGAAAGCTTTTAAATTTTTACATGCGGCCTTCTT
>CAYNEQ010000043.1:0-6794 GCA_964396295.1 uncultured Gammaproteobacteria bacterium | reverse complement strand
TATTCGTCATTATCTCCTCACCCACTGGCGGCGGCAAAGATACAGTTATTTCTGAACTGCTAAAAATAATTCCGAACTGCACCCGACTCATCACCACCACTTCTCTCGCCCCTCGACCGACTGATACAGACGGCGTGAGTTACCACTTTATTTCTCGTCAAGAATTTGAAGACAGAATAAAACAAGGATACTTTTTAGAATATAATAATTTTGCAGATAATTACTACGGTACGCCAAAAGCACCCCTAACTGACTTGCTCTCCACTTATAACTGCGTACTGTCTAATCTGGACGTCCATGGAAAAAAAAGCATGGACAAACTAGGCGTGCCGCATGTATCTATTTTTTTAATGCCGGACAATCTTGAGGTACTTGCTAAACGAGCCAGGGATCGTGGCGGCATTACTGAAGAAATGATTACTAAACGAATCGCTATTGCCAAGGAAGAAATTGCTCAGGCCCCCCAATATGATTATGTCGTGACAAATGTTGACGGAAAACTGCAGGAAACAGTCCAAACAGTCGCCGATATTATTCGCCAAAACCTGGCAAGCTCCAGGTAGGTTGACAAAAAATCAATAATCGGCTATTATTAAGAAACTTATATTTTATCCAAGTCTTATATGGCAGATACAGCCACCAAAACCATTACCGCATATAAACCCGGAATGCTGGTAAAAGTCCACCAAAAAATCAAAGAAGTTAACGCCAAAGGTGAAGATAAAGACCGTATCCAGGTCTTTGAAGGCACTATTTTGGCCGCCAAACATGGCCAAGAAGCCGGCGCTACCATCACAGTTCGCAAGATTTCAAATGGCGTTGGTGTAGAAAAAGTCTTCCCTATCCATTCCCCGCTGATTGACAAAATCGAAGTCGTGAAAGAATACACGGTCAGACGAGCTAAACTCAACTACCTCCGCGATCCAAAATTCAAACGCAAGATGGAAGAAAAAACAAAATAATTACACTAAAAAAGCCACCGTAATCGGTGGCTTTTTTGTTATTTATATAATGTTTTGAGATACTGGCCTGTCCAACTGGCTTTATTAGCAATCAATTCCTTTACCGTGCCTTTAGCAATCACTTGACCGCCATGCTTGCCGCCGCCCGGACCCATATCAATCACCCAATCTGAACAAGAAATAATTTCCAAATTATGTTCGATAAGCAAGACCGTGTTTCCTTTACTTACCAAGCGATTTAATACTTGCAGTAAATGTTGAATATCTTGGAAATGCAAACCAGTAGTCGGCTCATCTAATATATATAAGGTATTGCCTGTGGCGCTGCGAGATAACTCGGTGGCTAATTTGATTCTTTGCGCTTCCCCGCCAGAGAGATTAGTGGCCGGCTGGCCTAGATGCATATAGCCAAGCCCCACTTCTCGCAAAATATTTAGTTTGTCGGCGATATTACCCACATCGGCAAAGAACAGTCGGGCCTCATCAACAGTCATATTAAGCACATCAGCAATATTTTTATCACGGTAATGAATCTCTAACGCTTCTTTATTATACCGAGCACCGTCACATTCAGCGCACTGCACATACACGTCAGCCAGAAATTGCATCGGGATGCGGGCATACCCTTCTCCGGCACAGGCTTCACAACGACCGCCGCCTTTGACATTGAAACTAAACTTGCCAGCATCGTAGTTATTCATACGCGCTTCCGGCAAATCAGCAAACAAGTCTCTAATCAAAGTAAATACTCCCGTATATGTTGCGGGGCTAGAGCGAGGCGTGCGGCCAATTGGCGACTGATCAATCGCAATTACCTTATCAATGTTATTGATACCTTTTATTTCTTTGTGTGCACCCGGTTCTTCTTTGGCCCGGTAAAAATGTTTAGACAAAGCTTTGCCTAAGATATCTATAACCAAACTTGATTTACCAGATCCGGAAACACCAGTGACACAAACCAACTTGCCCAACGGAATTTCCACATCTATATTCTTTAAATTAAAGGCTTTAGCGCCGATAATTTTTATAGCCGCGTTATTTTTTTTCTTGGTTGTTTTTTCTGATTCTTTAGCAAAACTAATTCGATTGCGCCCCGATAAATATTCGCCAGTTAACGACTGCTTACTTTTTTTAATTTGCGCGAGCGTTCCTTCGGCCATAATTTCTCCGCCAGTCGTGCCAGCGCCCGGACCGACATCAATAATATAGTCTGCCGCTTCCATCATAGCACTATCATGCTCCACGACAATTACACTATTTCCCAGATCACGCAGAGATCGCAAACTTTCTATCAACAATTTATTATCCTTAGGATGCAAGCCAATTGAGGGTTCATCCAAAATATAAATGACACCGATAAGGCCAGTAGAGAGTTGTGTGGCGAGTCGGGTACGAGTCACTTCACCACCTGACAACGTGTTCATAGACCTATCCAATGATAGATAGCTCAAACCAACGTTATATAAACTTTCCAACCGCTGGCTGATTTCTTTTAAAATCGGTTTAGCAATTGCCGTTTTTTGAACATGGCTAGCAGTCGCGTTAGACAAGCTAAATTTTTTGAAAAACTCAATATTTTCTTCAATACTTAAGGAAGAAAGATCGGCGATATTATACTGGCCAATTTTTACTGCCAACGAATTTTTTGACAGTCTTTTGCCTTCACAGAGCGGACAAATAACCTCTCGCATGTACTGCTCAATCTCTCGGCGAACGTATTCTGAATCTGTCTCTAAATGACGCTGTAACAAGTTTGGAATCACACCCACAAACTTTGTCTTTTTTCCATCTACCACATATTCATCTTCACCCGTACCATGTAAAATCATCTGTTTTACTTTTGCACTTAAATCCTTGACCGGTGTATCAATAGAAAAACCCTGCTTATCAGCTACGGCTTTAATAATTTTTTGATACCAGCTTTGATTGCCGGTAATTCTGGTCCATGGCTGAATCGCGCCTTCGGCCAGCGTCAAACGATTATTTGGTATAACAAGCGTCGCGTCTACTTCTTGGGTCACACCAAGACCCGTACACCGAGGACAAGCGCCGTAAGGACTATTAAAGCTAAAATTACGCATGTCTACTGGTGGAATAAGTTTGCCACAAGTTGGACATAGGCCGGAAGTAGAGAAAATTGTCTCGCCTAAAACAACTAGACCGTTACTCAAATCCAAAGCCATCTCTACCATTTTCATGACATTTTGTTTTTGAAAATCGGTAACTTTATCGACTACCAGTTCTACCGTATATACTTTTTGCTCAGCGAAGGCAAAAGTTGACAGGTCATTAATTTTTACCAATTGCCCATTGACACGTATTGATTCGCAGCCGGATTTTTCAACTTTTTCGATCAAACTAGCGCGTTCAATCTTTGCTTTTCTAATGATTGGAGACAAAATTAACAATTCTTTATTTTTCTTAGCCAAGCGACGCGCCTCTTCCAGAATACTTCCGACAGAATATGACTGTACGGCTTCATGACAGTCAGGACAATACTGTTGCCCTACACGCGCAAACAGCAAACGAAGATAGTCGTAAATTTCTGTCACCGTACCGACGGTAGAACGAGGATTTTGAGTATAACTTTTCTGATCAATAGCAATGGTCGGAGATAACCCTTCAATACTATCAACGTCGGGTTTATCCCGAACTTCCATAAATTGCCGCGCATAGGAAGACAAAGACTCGGCATATCGGCGCTGACCTTCTGCATAAATGGTATCAAACGCCAGACTGGACTTACCCGAACCAGACAGACCGGTAATGACGACTAATTTATTTTTAGGGATTTCTAAGGAGACATTTTTAAGGTTATGCACGCGCGCACCTTTGATAACGATCTTGTCCTGCATACAAAGAAGGTCAAATTTAAATCAGTGCTATATTGTAGCAGGTTTTAGCGAGATGTCAATTAGCCAAGTTTGTTTGTTTGAGCAATTCCTCAAAGGTAGAATTCTGATACTGTGGTTCTAAATATCTCTTATAATTTGCAAACCCGGCACTATACGAAATATTTGAAGCGTCAAAATTTATAACCATACCTCCGTCCTTAGCTTCATCTAAAGAAAATAAGAGATTTTTATTTATTTTATTTGCATAAACCCAAAAATTGCTATCACCTAAATCAACCCCTCCTTTACCTATAATATGACCTATACCCTTATCGACAATAAATTTACCATATAACATTGTGGCTCTAAGAGCAAAGCCTCTCACTTTATTAGCACCCCCACACAATTTCTCGGCACTGGACTGTATGGAAGAAATTTTTCCATTTACGTGGTAATGAGAGGTGCCTTCATCGTGGCCATCACCAATATCTAACTGATTACGTCTCTGAGGAACAATTTTCATATCACTTAATACTTCTGTAATACTACCAACACCAGCAACTCCCGTAACATCGACTGTTTTTCCAATCCCCCAGAGGCCGCCTTCTGGTTTTTCTTTAACTGTCAAAGCTTCTTGATCCTCACAAACTATAACTAAACCTGTGTCATATACTGGTGGGCAGCCCCATTGGTCAACAAGGCCAGCCCCAATAACATCGTTACCAACATCTTTCGCGGCTCTGGTAATAAAATTACCACATCTTTTGATCAAAGCGGTGTAAGAAATATTACCTGAAATCATCACATCACCACACCTATAACTGCCACTACTGTTATCTTTGAAGCAAGCTTGTTTTTCACCATTTAGAGGTTCGCACACGCTTCCTAGACAAGTCGAATCCCCGCCTCCTTCTGCTAACAATCTAGTTCCACAATAAAACTCTGGAGAGGTGCTACTATATACCCAGTCATATCTATTATCTTTTTTAGCGGGATCAAAAGGTGACGCCTGGTCACTCGGATTTGCATAGACAGAAAATTTTATTTTATCTTTTTCAACATCAGGGATTTGCTTACAAAATTCTGGCATCAAATTTTGCGGCCTTACCAACCAAACTTGCGGCAACCTAAAATTAACTATCGCCGGGTTTATAGTGTATAAAATAAAATAGGACATGTAGCCTATAAAGAGGCCAATAATAGCTCCGCCAATTCTACTTTTCGCACTACTGATTGTTTCACTATTACCGCCAGAAGTGACCCACTGAATACCGGCTATAATAATGACTATCACCGCTACAATACTAGCCACAGAAATCAAATATTTGTACATGGTGATAATAAAATCACCAATGTTATTAAAATCGGAACGGCCGGCAAAAGAAATTTCTGTTTTAGTTTTACCCGCAGGTAAACACCTCCCCCACTCTTCACCCTTCTGACCTCCTACACACGGAGCAGCTGTGCCACCAGTAATAAATCCTTGCTCAAGATCATTATCTGAAGGATTAGTTTCTTTTAAAAATTGACGCCTCACCCCATAACAATCTTGCCTTTTCCAACAAAAAGGATTTAGGGCAGGAATTTGGCTATCCGCGCCTGCAGTTTCAGCGCTGGCAACAAGCGGAACAGTGACAAAAAAAATAATGGCTGCAAAAACCGAAATAAAAGATCTTTTTTTATACATAGAAACAATTTAAAATTGTTTTACAAAACCATCCCATACTTCCCATGGGATAACGCCTTCGATTTTTTGACCGTTAATAAAAAAAGTTGGCGTACCAGCTACACCAAATCTGACCCCATCTGCATAATCTCGATTAATCTTTACCAGTGTCGCGCTGGAATTTAGACAACTATTGAGCTGGCTGATATCAAGGCCGTTATCATTAGCCAAACCAGTCAAATCTTCAGCTGTTAAGTATACCGGCAAATCAGCCTGTTTATTAAACAGATAATTATGTACCGCCCAATATTTTTCTGGTCCTTGGTTATAGGCACACATCGCGATTTGAGAGAGTTTGTTCGCGCCGGGATGAATAGATTCTCCGGGAAATTGCCGATAAATCAATTTAACTTTGGAAGAGCCGTATTTTCCTAGCAGTCGCTGTAAAATTGGCCAGGCTTTTTTAGTATTTGGGCAACGAAAATCTCCGAATAATACAATCGTAATTGGTGCGTCAGGATTGCCAAGGAAGGGCAGTTCGTCTTTTACATAACCACCGGTCTCTAAAATAGTTCTATCTACCGGCTCGCCTGTGTCGGCAGTGCGCTGCTTATCAAAGCCACTGTATACAGGCTGAGGAGCAAGCGCCTCTCCTCCATTTTTAATTTGCCACCAGTACCGTAGAGTCACGACCGCAAAAATTATTATGCCTATGAGCAGCAAACTACCCAGGCCAAGCAACGCAATCCCCCATATGGTTTGATACCAACGCATAATTATAAAACTAAAACCAAATTTGTTCATATTATACTATAGAAGAGTCTTGATTGACAAAATTTAGGGCCTATGCTATACTGGCTGTACCTACATATTCTTCTTTAATTATGTACACAACGATTTTTAATGTCGTGCAAGTTGTGCTTGCAGCCTTGCTTATTACCAGTATTTTGCTTCAGCAAAAAGGCACTGGACTGAGCGGTGTTTTTGGCGGTTCCAGCAATATTTACAGCACCAAAAGAGGCGTCGATAAAGTCTTGCATATTGCTACCATTCTTATTGCCGTAGTTTTTTTTAGCATTTCTCTTCTCAGATTGGCCTTCTAAAACACACTGGCGCCAGTCCTATAATTCAATCTTCATTACTACATGAATTGGTCTAAATTATTTTTTTGGACAAAGAAAAAGGTTGGCAAGCCTTCTATTTCTATTCCTTCCCATCAGCTAGACCGGAAATTAGTCAAAAAAATTCAACCAAACCACTTGCCTCGTCTATCCCAATTGCGATATGTGGGTAGTTTTTTATCCAGTACAGAAAAAAAATTGATTCTTATTT
>CAYNEQ010000042.1:0-6851 GCA_964396295.1 uncultured Gammaproteobacteria bacterium | reverse complement strand
TCTTGATCGGTTTCATCTGCTGCACCAAGTACGCGTCTTCGTCGGGTCGAGTAAAATTTGTTGGGAAGCCCATAAATTCATAGGGCAATTCATGGCGCAACATTTCATCAATATCATCTTTTTTTTCTTTAAAATCTTTTTCGCTCAAAAAAATTCTTACATGCGGCCCCCAGTTATGATCCATAGACGTTGGCGTATCAAATCGCATGACATCCGAGCCTTCACCGACGAGTCCGGCTGAGTATTTAAGACCCGGAAAATGTTTGTCTATGCAGGGTTTGACCACTTGCTGAAAAAACATACGGTTGAGATCGATGCCTAAGATAAAGGGTGGAGGAGTAAATGACAGCATATGCAGCGGGTTAAGAGTTATAATTTTACTGTAAACTAATTTATCGATGTGTGCAAGAATAATTATAAATACGTACCTCTTGCAAAGGAGTTATATTTATTGTAAATATACTATTAACCTTCCACGGAGTAAGCACCATGATTGATGTCAGTACGGCAGGCTTTAGTATCAAGCTGAAGCCTGTTCCGGGCGCGCCCGGACATACGTGTGGCCTATTCCTGACTAGTAATGACGAAAGTATCTGCGTGTGGGACCCGGTGTCAGATGTGAATTACAGAGAATCTATACGTACTTCTATCGAAGACTGGGGAGAGCGGCACAACATTGCACCTGTGGTGCGGGCATGTCTGTACGAGGATGCCATCGGGCAGGTTCGGTTCATCTTGGAGGTGACAAAGTAGCCTGTCGTAAAAGACACATGAAACGAAGTCGATTGTTTTTGCAGCAATACCTTTTTTCGGTACTGGCTGGTCTTGCAGGCGCGAGGTCTCCTGGTACCAATATTCATATAATTTTGTGAATAAATTGGTACGGAGGCCTCGTGAATATACTTATCAAAACGCTTTACAGTGATGTAGGGCGTTTTGTTTTTGGTGTTAACAAACTTTTATATAAATGGTACATTAAAAAAGTATGCATTTTAGCTTTAATTCATAAATTATATGCAGCCACAAAGAAAAAATATTATCATTGCTACTCTGTTAATTATTGCGGCTTTTGCAGCCGGTCGCTTTTTTGATAACTCGTCAGCGGAAAGTTGGAAAGATAAGTTTTCATTTCTGTTTAAACCTGAATTGCAAACTCAATCGCCAGTGCAATCGGCGCCGTCATATGAATCAAAAGTGGATTATGAACAAGCCATTATTTCAGCGGTTAAGAAAGCTGCGCCAGCCGTAGTTTCCATTACCATCTCAAAAAATGTGCCGGTACTGCAAAATTGTCCCTACAGCAATTTGCCACCGCAATTTCGACAGTTCTTTGGCGGTGATCTTCCCCAATGCGAAAGCGGGAAGACTCAATTGCAAGAAGTGGGCGGCGGTTCCGGTGTTATCATATCTGCTGACGGATTAATTTTGACAAATAAACATGTCGTGGCTGATAAAGAAGCTGCCTATACCGTGTTTATGAGTGACGGTAAAAAATATGAAGCAAAAATTTTAGCGCATGATCCGGTGCAGGATTTGGCGATTATAAAAATCGAAGCCAAGAATTTACCGACCGTAGAGCTGGGAAACTCAAGCAGTATCCAACCGGGGCAAACAGTGATTGCCATCGGCAATGCTTTGGGAGAATTTAGCAATACGGTTTCAGTTGGGATTGTGTCTGGTCTGTCGCGCACTATTACTGCCAGCGGTGTGGATTATGAAGCGGAAACACTGGAAGGAGTCATTCAGACTGATGCGGCGATTAACTCTGGAAATTCCGGCGGACCGCTCCTTAATTTGCAGGGACAAGTGATCGGTATTAATAGTGCCGTCGCTTCAGGCGCGCAAAATATAGGTTTTGCCATTCCTATTAATCGTGCTCAGCGTGATGTAAGTGCGGCAAAAAGTGGCAAGCCGATCGAAGTGCCGTTCTTAGGGGTGAGATATATGACCATTACCGCTGAATTTGCGGAAAAAGAAAAATTGCCTGTTGAACAGGGAGTGATTGTGCGTGGTTCGACAGACGGCCCGGCCGTAGCGCCAAATTCTCCCGCTGCCAAAGCGGGTATTCAAGCAGAAGATATTATTGTAGATATTGATGGGCAAAAGCTTAGTGAAGATAGAAGTTTAGGAAGTGAGATTGCTAATCATGCAGTGGGGGATACGGTGACCTTAAAAATTAATCGCGACGGCAAAGAAATTGCGCTAAAAGCAATTTTGGATAAGCGACCGGATAATCTATAACCCTTTGATTTTCTAACCTAGTGCTAATATTAGTTTGGAAGCATGTTTTTTTACAAGCATAAAAGAAGGAGGGCGTTTCAGCTTGACCGCAATTTTTTATTAACTTATAGTATATCATTGTAGTAACTATCGAGATGTCCATCTCGGTAGAACTCAAAGACCGAGGGTTAAAGAATCATGGAGCGTGAGCAGGTTGCAAAGATTCTAGCTGCGGCTCTGGCGGGGACCAAGAGGGTCAAGGTTGCCTTCACGCCCGCGACTGCTGACAAGTTCCAGTGCCTGACCAGAATGGCGAACCAATGCCATGTGCAACTAGTTCCAGAGAACGGAACTTGGGAGGGGGGTCGCCTCATTTGCCTTGTTGCTCTTGTCGACGTCTTCTTTGTATCAGGTCGATTCCTCGATGAGCTCGCTGAGGCTCTTGCGGGTATCGAAGTCATCGGGCCCGGCAGGTGATGAGAGTTTTAATCAGAAAGGAAAACCATGCCTCGCGCACCGCCGTACAACCGGGGTGCGAAAACCACTCGCATCCTACCTAAGTTTCTTAATTATAGGAAATTCAGGTGGGAGAAATAGGCGAGTGGTTTTTTGTTTATATTCTTGAGCTTGTTTTGTTTTTTAATTTACGTTACCGTAATTATAGAGGAGGTCATTCTTTATGACCGAGAGAGCAGTTTTTCGGGTCGAAGATACCGAACCTAAATTAGGCATCATTACTCTCCGCGATGGGACAGAGATTCCCGCGGGTCAGTCAAAATACATGGCGAACTTCATTCTGAGCGTGCTAGTCTGGCTGAGATTTATAGATTCTACGGATCGAGCGAGCCTAAGGGCTTCAATCGACTCAAGCGGCCTACCTGCATATCTGGGCATAGCCGATCAACAGCGAATGCTTCAGCTAGCCGAGATGATGCAATACGCAGAACCTTAGTTTTATACTATCAAAGGCCAAAATAGATGATCCTTCGCGCCCAGTCATTAATCCCTATAGGTGGTGCCTGCAAAAAACACTCGCACCCCTATCTGAGAGTCTTTAGCAGGGAATTCAGATAGGAGGAAAATTGCGAGTGTCTTTTTGTTTTTTACAAACAGATTAAAGGAAGAATCTTTTGAATTAAAATTATACATTGCCAGGCTTTTCTTTTCTTTGTACAATAGAAGTGTTTAATTTTTAACCTTACTATATGTCTATTAGAGACTTGGTAAATTATAAGGAGCCGATGGTGTCGGCGGCAACACTTGTCGGCATTTGCCTCATAATTTCTGCCGGTTTCGGGGCGTATGCAGCGTATAAAATAAAAACGGCGAATAACACTATCGAAGTAACCGGTTCAGCCAAAGAAAGTGTGACAGCGGATTTTGCCAGTTGGACGATTAATTTAGATAGTAAAAGTCCTATCGACAACCAACAAGTTGGTTTTAATCGATTAGATAGCGCTAAAAAAACAATTGTTGCGTATTTGCAGAAAAAAGGCTTTACAAATATAGAAACACCTGCGCCGAGTATTCATCCAGATTATTATTATCCTCAAAATAGCGCGCCTGTATTGACTGGCTATACTGTCTCTCGACAAATCATTGTACGTAGTGCGGATGTGGATGGGATTGCCGCGCTCGCAGAAAATGTCGCGCCGCTCAGTGGCGCTGGATATAATGTTTCTGTTAATGGAGTTGAATTAACCTATCAAAAATTAACCGAAGATCGGGTGACTTTATTATCTCAGGCAACAAAAGATGCGCAAGCGCGAGCGGCGGCCATTGCCCGAGAAACCGGTAGATCTGTCGATGTCTTGCGTTCAGCCTCCGGAGGTGTGGTGCAAGTGCTACCTGCTGGCAGTGTAGAAGTTAGTGATTATGGTATGTATGACACCCAGAGTAAGCATAAAGATATTATGGTTACCGTGCATGCCAGTTTCAGTTTACGTTAAGCTATGAAAATTTCTGTAGATCGGAGGCGGGTGTATGCGCTTAATACTAAAATAGTAGGGGAGGGGCCTGTTGTATATTGGATGAGTCGTGACCAGCGAACGCATGATAATTGGGCGCTTTTGTATGCGCAACAACTTGCCGAAGAAAAAAAACAGCCACTACTAGTGGTATTTTCTCTGGTACCGCATTTTTTGGAAGCCACGATACGCCAATATGGGTTTATGCTGCGCGGTTTAGAAGAAGTAGAGCATAAACTTCGTGCTTATAATATTCCTTTTCATCTCTTGTTAGGGGAGCCAGCCGTACAGATAAAAGAATTTGCCAAGCACATACAGGCCGGGGCAGTCGTAACCGACTTTGATCCGTTGCGAATCAAAACAGAGTGGCGGACAAAAGTTGCCAAGGCCTTGTCATGCGCTGTCTATGAAGTAGATGCGCACAATATTGTGCCGTGTCGGATCGCTTCACCCAAACAAGAATTTGGCGCGTATACTCTGCGTCCAAAAATACAAAAAGTTCTGTCTGAATATCTGACAGAATTTCCAAAATTGAAGAAGCAGACAATACCGGTAAAGATGCAGAAACCGATTGATTGGCAAGGGGCACGGGCGTCCTTGCGCGTTAATATGAAAGTGCCTGAGATTAGTTGGTGTGTTTCTGGAGAAGAGGCTGCTCATCAGGCGCTGAAAAAGTTTATCCGCACTCGACTGTCAAACTATGAATCTTCACGAAACGATCCGACAAAAGATGGGCAATCAAATTTGTCTCCGTATCTTCATTTTGGCCAGCTCTCGGCGCAACGCATCGCCCTTGAAGTCCGTAAAATTGGCGCCACTCATGCTGGTGTCCACGCTTTTTTGGAAGAGCTGATTATTCGCAGGGAATTATCTGATAATTTTTGTTTATATAATTCGCAGTATGATTCAGTGAAAGGCTTTCCGGCGTGGGCCAAAAAAACATTAGCTGAACATGCCAAAGATTCGCGAGAACATATCTATACATTAGCTGTATTTGAACAAGCGCGGACGCACGATCCATTGTGGAATGCTGCTCAAATTCAAATGATGCAAACCGGCAAAATGCATGGCTATATGCGTATGTACTGGGCCAAGAAAATTCTTGAATGGACAAAAAATCCCGAAGTGGCCATGCGAATTGCGATTCACCTTAATGACACATATGAGCTTGATGGCCGTGACCCCAATGGTTATGTAGGCATCGCTTGGTCTATAGGTGGGGTGCATGATCGCGTTTGGTTTGATAGGCCGGTGTTTGGAAAGATTAGGTATATGAACTATAAAGGTTGTGAATCAAAATTTGATGTAGAAGGGTATGTTAATAAGTATAGTACAATGTAACTAAATATTTTTAAGATAACATGTATGCCAAAAACACCAGAAAGTGGAGTGCCAATAAAAGAAGTGGAAGAGCCAGATCTTGATGAGTTTGTTGGAGAGATTTTAAAACCCGAGGATCCTTTATTTGAATTTGAAAAAAATCAAGCTCTTAAAAGACTGGCAGAAAGAGAATTTTTAAAACTTGGTTTTAAACAAAATGATCTTGTTACCATAGTGCTTAACCCGACAGATAAATTATTTTTAGATAAAGAGATGCCTACACTGGCAGGCTTAGATCTTGGAGTTAAATCACCAACCGCATTGAAGGGAGAGGTCGCAGCAGTGTGGGCTGAAGAAAGCTCTTCAGAGCTGCCGCCTGTTTACTATATGAGAGTTTTAATATTTAAGCCAGAAAATAGAGGTTTTACTCCTGTGTTATTTACCTCAGAAGAAGTTAAAGCAGGAAAATTTGGAATCAAAAAGATTTAAATTTTAAATTAAAACAGCCTGCCTATAAGGATTTTTTCTTGACGCATATATTTTACAACTGTATAGTACCTGTGTGTGTACATATGTGGTTAATTAATTTTAAATATATGCGATTAATACTTGATGATGAAGACGAAGATTTAAAAGAAGAAGTAAAAGAATCTACCAAAGAAGCAATACGGGAAGGGAAGGAAGAAGCGGCTGAGGAAGAACATGAAGATCACGATTAATAATTAAAAAACACCCTTTTGCAGGGTGTTTTTTAATTATTTGCAATCGTTGACATTTTAGTTAAAAGATATTATCCTCGATACTCAAAGGGGGACAGACCAGATGTCTAGCCAAACCTGGAACAGAAGGACGTCGGTACGTCCGCGGGATCCCCGCAGGCCAAAAAGGCGATGGCGACCGGCGCCTTGGATCTGCAAGGTGATGCTGTTGCAGGATTCGCCCAATGCTTCCCAGCTATACGTACCCTGTAACAGGGTCAATTCTGGGCATCACAGCATCTGTGCGTACTGCGGCTGGCGTCGCAGGCGATGTGAAAGTCGCGCACTCAATCTGGAGCGACTGATGTCGCTCTAAACATAGAGAAAGGAGCGCAGCCATGCGCTACATCCGCGGACCGCCGCACCGATACGGTAGAATCGGTGCGCACATAGAGCCACTCGCACCACTACCTGAGTTCCTGTAAGGGGATTGAGGTAGGAGGAAGAGGCGAGTGGTTTTTTGTTTGAAGAAAATTTCGCTCAACCTAGCCAAATCTCAGTATTTTAGCTAAGATTAGCCAAAATATAGGAGTAGGGAAGGGGAGGGGTGACTTTTGATATGAGATTTTTTAAGTTGATTTGGCTC
>CAYNEQ010000041.1:0-6870 GCA_964396295.1 uncultured Gammaproteobacteria bacterium | reverse complement strand
GTAATTTTTATGTCGAAGCCGGCGGTGATGTGCAGGTCTATGGTAATAATGAGCAGAGTCAGCATTGGCGCGTGGGTATTCAAAATCCATTTAATCCGCAAGAAATAGTCAAAGTGGTAGCCTTATCTGACGCAGGTATGGCCACGTCTGGCACGTATGTGCGCGGTCAGCATATTTATAATCCACACCAAAAGGAGCAGGCTATTTTAGATATTGTTAGCCTTACGGTTATTGGTAAAAACGTCTATGAGGCGGATCGATTTGCTACGGCGGCGTTTGCTATGGGTAAGAACGGTATAGATTTTTTAGAAAAAAGAAGCGATCTAGAAGGGTATATGATTGACGCGGCTGGCGTGGCCACCATGACCAGCGGTTTTCATAGGTATATTGTTACTTAAGTATAAATAGTATGTTTAAATTTATAGAAAAGTTTTTGAACAGGATCACGATGTATCGGTTGATTATGTATTATGTGGCAGCGCTCTGGTCTGTAGCGGTTATACTAAGTCTCTTTGGTCTCCTTCCATATTCTACAATAGAGCTTGTCTTATCAGCGGTGACTATTTTTGCCATCTGTCTAGTAACAAACAAAATTTTTGCCAGGGTATTTGGCGCGCCGAGCAACATTGAATCTGTCTATACGACCGCTCTTATCTTGGTGGTCATTGTGGCGCCGATGCGTTCAGTCCAGGAATTGCCGTTTGTTATTTGGGTGGCAATTTTAGCCATGGCATCAAAATATATTTTAGCGATTAATAAGAAACATGTATTCAATCCGGCAGCTGTTGCCTTAGCACTCACGGCTGTAACGCTTAAGTATTCGGCTAACTGGTGGGTTGATAGTATATATCTGATGCCAATCGTTGTCATTGGCGGCTTGCTCGTGGTACGCAAGATTAGACGCTTTGATTTGGTGCTTAGTTTTATCGTTACTTGCTTGCTTGTGGTTGCCGGCCTTACTTTCTTCAAAGATGGAAATATCTGGCTCGCTTTGCAAAAAAATATTTTATATTCGCCGATGTTATTTTTTGCCTTTGCCATGCTGACTGAGCCGGCAACCACGCCGCCGACTAGAAAATTACGTATCATGTACGGAGCCTTGGTAGGATTTTTCTTTAATCCGTTTGTGCATATTGGTAGTTTTTATTTTATTCCCGAAACAGCGTTGGTCTTGGGCAATATTTTTTCTTATCTCGTCAGTCCAAAGTTTAAATTAGTCCTGCAATTAAAAGAAAAAATCATGTCCGCTGATAACGTCTATGATTTCTGGTTCAAGCCGGAAAGAAAATTACAATTCCAGCCGGGTCAGTATTTGGAATGGACGCTTGGGCATGAACATCAAGACAACCGTGGTATGCGACGCTATTTTACGATTGCTTCTTCGCCGACCGAAGATGGAGTGATGGCCGGTGTTAAATTTTATCCGAATTCCAGTACCTTCAAGAAATCCATGCTTTCTTTGGAAGTGGGGGATCAAATTGTCGCGGCTCAGCTTGCCGGGGACTTTACTATGCCAAAAGATGTAAATAAAAAATTGGTTTTTATGGCTGGCGGTATCGGCGTAACACCGTTTCGGAGCATGATCAAATACTTAATGGACAGAAAAGAAAAACGAGATATAACCTTCTTTTATTCAAATTACGGAATTAATGATGTTGCCTATAAAGATTTGTTTGATAAGGCTCAGCAGCAGTTGGGGATCAAGATGGTCTATACCCTTACCAATCAGCCGGCCCCAAAGAATTGGCAGGGTGAGACAGGTTTTGTAGATGAGGCCATGATTCGTCGTTGTGTGCCGGATTTTAAAGAAAGAACATTTTATATCTCAGGTTCTCATACCATGGTCGTTATTTTTAGCGATATTTTGAGTAAAATGGGTGTGCCAAAACACCATATTAAAACAGACTTCTTCCCAGGTTTTGCTTGATAATTAAGGTTGCGGCCTTGATTTAGCTGTGTTATACTGTTTTTAATAATAACTTAGCTTATATATGGAAAATAAAAGCTTAGAAAGAGATGTGAGTCGTTATAAGGCAGATGAAGGTCGAGAAGGAGATGGTCTAAATCCGAATATTGAAGCAGAGATTTTTAATAGAGCCAGGGAAATAGTCGTTGAAAATGCTGCTAAAGCATTAGATGACAGGCCAATATTGTTGGTGGCTATTAAACAAGCCGCAGATCAGGTGTTGGCGGGTTATGATTTGTCCGAACAAGAGAACTCTCAAGCGTATATAGATTGTGTTTTGGAGCAAATGTCATCTGAAAGAACAAGAGGAAGACAGAGCCAAAGGCTAAGAGACGCTAAGGCTCATGAAGATTTTTTGAAACGCACTTTAAATGATCATTAATTTCCGAAATTAATTATAATACTGAAAATATGGAAGAAAATAATCCTAGTGTTCAGAATCAAGCCCCAAATCCGAGTCAAGCCCCTGATAAGAAAAAATACATATATATCGCAATTGCGGCAGTATTAATTTTATTGGTCGGTTATACGGTTTCACGAAACCTATCTTCAGATGAAGGAGACCTGGCCGAAGTTGTTCCTGAAGAGATTTTAGACAATACCTCTTCCACAGTTTCAGCTAGCGCTACGACTTCTGCGGCGGAAAAGGCTGTGCCGATTGTTTCGACAAAAAAGCCATCAGTACCGCTTTCGGCTACACAAAAGTACCTTGACGCTCTTAAGATTTATAAGAACACTGGTTATTATTTCCAATTTGTGGAATGCCATGGCTTGCCAGGCACGTTGACTATGAAAAAAGGCAAGAAATTCATGCTTGATAATCGTGATGCCAAGACAAGAAAAATTGCTATTTCCGGCGGTCAAAGTTTCAAAATTACTGCTTATAACTTTGCTATTGCCACAGCGCCATCTAAGGCTGGCACCTACTATATAACTTGTGATGGCGGAGGTGCTGCTAAGATTGTGGTGCAGCCATAAGGTATGTCTCTTTCCATAGAAGAAGTAAAAAAGATTGCGCAACTTGCCAGAATTAAACTGTCTCCGGAAGAAGAGCGGCGTCACGCCGTCACTATTTCGGCCGTTTTAGATTACATGAATATTTTAAATGAAGTAGATACAAACGGTGTTGAACCGACGTTGCAGGTGACCGGACTGGAAGATGTGGTGCGGCCTGATGAGGTACGGCAATCTGAATTGCAGAAAGAATTGATAGCCCAGATGCCGCAGGTTGAGGATAATGAATTGGTAGTGCCGGCAGTTTTTGCGGAAACTGAATAAATATTATGAATCTCAATGAGCTGACAATTAAAGAAGCGCAGGAAGGTTTGCGAAATAAAAAATTTACGGCCATAGAGTTGACTCAGGCTTGTTTAGATAGGATTAAAGAACGCAATAAAGATATTAATGCGTTTATTACTGTTTGTGAAGAATCAGCTTTGGAAGAAGCCAAGATTGCCGATGGTCTGTTGGCAGCTGGTGAAGCGGTGCCGCTTACCGGTATTCCATTTTCAGTCAAAGATGCGATTTGTACAGCCGGAGTTCGTTCGACTGGTTCGGCAAAAATTTTGGATAAGTATGTGCCGCCATTTGATGCGACGGTAGTTGGAAAAATTAGAAAACAGGGCGCTGTACTCATTGGCAAAAATAATTGCGATGCCTTTGGTCATGGAGCCAGCAATGAAAACAGTATGTATGGCCCGGTGCGTAATCCGCACGATCTCTCAAAGGTTGCCGGCGGTTCTTCGGGTGGCTCGGCGGCGGCGGTAGCTGATAATATGTGTCTCTTTTCTATTGCTGAAGACACGGGCGGCTCTATTCGTCAGCCAGCTAGCTTATGTGGAGTTGCCGGTTTTCGTCCGACCTATGGCCGCAATTCTCGTTACGGGATTATGCCGATGGCTTCTTCCCTTGATACAGTCGGTCCAATTGCTAAAAATTCTTATGATGCAGCGTTGATAATGTCTCAGATTGCCGGTAAAGATTCGCTTGATGCGACTACGCTGCACGAAGAGGTGCCTAATTATTTAGAAAATTTAGAAGATTTAGCTGGTCTGCGTATTGGCGTGCCAAAGGAATATTTTGAACTGGAAGGTTTGCGCGACGAGGTAAAAGACGCTGTCATGGCTCAAATAGAAAAACTCAGAAATTTAGGCTGTAAAATAGAAGCGGTGAGTTTGCCGCACACGAAATATGCTGTCGCTGTCTATTATATTTTAGTGCCCAGTGAAGATAGTTCTAACTTAGGTAGGCTTGATGGTATTAGATATGGTACTCGTGAAACCGGCAAAGATCTGTACGATCTCTATGCTAGTTCGCGTGAGCAAGGATTTCCTGAAGAAGTAAAACGGCGAATTTTAATCGGCACATACGCCTTGTCAGCCGGATCGTATGATGCGTACTATAAAAAAGCCCAGACTGTGCGTACGTTAATCAAACATGATTTTGATGAGGTGTTTAAAAAAGTTGATGTACTTATTACTCCTACTTCGCCATTTGTCGCGTTTGGTGTGGCAGAAAAAACCAATGATCCACTTTCGTTATATTTGGCAGATGTGATGGTTTCTCCTGCCTCTATTGCCGGGGTACCGGCTTTATCGGTATTAGCCGGAAAAAATTCAGCGGGGCTGCCAATTGGTGTTCAGATTATCGGTTCGCGAGAAAAAGAAGCTCTGATTTTTAAGGTTGGTCATAACTTGGAAATTTAAAAATATCCCGCCGCAGCGGGACCCCGTCACACGGCGGTGGGAAGTTTAATAATAAAATATATTTATGCCACCTGTGTCTTCTTCGGAACAGGATCCAAGTATATCGCCGTTGCGTCATGTAGAAAATCCGGATACTTCGAAATTAACCGGTGCGCCGGTCAACTATCGAGATAGTTGGCGAATCTTTCGTATTATTACGGAATTTGTTGAGGGCTATCAATTATTAAGCGAGCTCAAGCAGGAAATTACTTTTTTAGGGTCAGCCCGCACGCCAGTCAATAATAAATATTATAAAACCGCGCAAGAGCTCGCGTATTTATTAGGTAAGAAAGGATTTACTATTATTAGTGGCGGCGGACCCGGTATTATGGAAGCGGCAAATAAAGGCGCTTTTCAATCTGGCGGCGGCTCTGTTGGCTTAAATATTCAATTACCATTTGAACAGCGAATCAATCCCTATGTAAAAAAATCAGCGGCCTTTTATTATTTCTTCAGCCGCAAAGTCATGTTGACGTCTCCGGCCAATGCTTTTGTCTTTTTTCCGGGCGGCTTTGGTACCTTAGATGAATTTTTTGAAGTGGTTGATTATATGGAAATGGGGCATATGCATAAAGTGCCTGTGGTACTTGTAGGTAAAGAGTTTTGGGAGCCGATCATTTCTTTTTTGCGTGCCAAGTCAGCTCGCGAAGCGCATTCTGTAGATGAAAGCGAAATAAATCATTGGCAGGTCGTAGAAACAGCCAAAGAAGCTTTTGAGTTGCTTAAAGATACGGAAGATGTGGCTGTGTGCGATATTGATCCGAATAATTTGTTTTGCCAAGGTACTACGGATTGGAACATATTTCGCATTATGGCAGAGCTCGTCGAGGGTTTTGAATTCTTGACCCAAGTGTCGCATGACGATGTGACGGTACTGGGAACCAAGAGCTTGCTTCCGGGTACGCCGTATTACAACGCGGCCTATGAACTCGGTAAAGTGCTGGCAGAAAATAACTTTGTTACCATTACCGGTGGCGGACCCGGTATTATGGAAGCGGCAAATAAAGGCGCTTTCGAAAAAGGCGGTGTTAGCATTGGTATTAATACTCGGCTGGAAAAAGGGGAGCGAGTCAATAATTATGTCACCAAATCAATCGGTTTCTTTTTTCCCTTTATTCGTAAATTAATTATTACGACACCTTCGGAAGCGTTTGTCTTTTTTCCGGGCGGGTTTGGTACGCTGCACCAGTTATTTGAAATTTTAACGTTACAAGAAACAAATAAAATGGAGCGAATGCCTGTCCTGCTCTATGGTCGGGAATTCTGGCAGCCGCTGCTAGATATCGTCCATAACATGAATTATAAATTTAAAACCATCAGTCAGATTGATGAAAACTTTTTGAAAGTCATTGACGATCCTAATGACATACTCCCATACATACGAAAGTCATAAAGTCTCTAAAGTTTTTAAAATTGTAAAGTAACAGTATAATTGACTATCGGCTTTATGAACTTTAAAACTTTATAACTTTGAACTTCAAATATGATTCCTTTTTTTGAATTTACGACCATTCATCTAGGTGTATTAACCATTCAAGTCTGGGGGCTTTTTGTGTCACTCGGTATTACCACGGCCTTAATTTTTGCCTATCTCAGGTGTAAAAAACAAGCTCTTTCCGCAGAGTTGTTTTTGGATATGGCGATCTGGATTCTCATAGGCGCTTTTATTATGGCCCGCATTTTTCATGTTGTTTTTTATAGTCCCATATATTATTTGGCTAATCCGCAAGATATCTTAAAGTTTTGGCAAGGCGGCGCTTCTTCGCTTGGAGGTTTTGTGGGGGCGGGTATGGCTATATGGCTGTTTGCAAAAAAAAGAAAATTAACCTGGCAATTTTTATTGCCGTACTTTGATATTGCCGCCTTGAGTTTATGGCTTGGTTGGGGCATAGGCCGCATCGGTTGTTTTTTGATTCATGATCACCCAGGAACGCTCAGTAGTTTTATTTTGGCTGTGCAATATCCGGGTGGGGCTCGCTTTGATCTGGGATTGCTAGAATCTATTCTTGGTTTTGTTTTATTTATTATTTTCTATTTATTATATAAAAAATTAATTGGCATTCGGGCAGGCCTAGTGGCAGCTTTGTCTGTGGCTGCATATGCTTTTGTCCGGTTTTGGCTGGATTTTTTGCGCATACCATATAACTATGTGGCCGGAGA
>CAYNEQ010000040.1:3090-6919 GCA_964396295.1 uncultured Gammaproteobacteria bacterium | reverse complement strand
TGTGGGTCAGAGGGTTTTGTTTCGTTTGCGCAACCAGATTTTTAATAAGTTACAGGAACTGCCGATTGCTTTTTTTAATCAGAATAAGGCCGGTGATTTGATTTCGAGAATTAATAATGACACCGATAAAATCAACCAGTTTTTCTCTCAGTCTTTGGTGCAGTTTTTTGGCAACATTTTCTTTATTATTGGTTCGGCTATATTTCTCTTGAGTCTGAATCTGCGTCTGGGTGGGGCTACGCTTGTGCCAGCGGTATTTCTCTTTTTCATTACCATGTTTTTGTCGCCTTGGGTAAAAAAGAAAAATTTCACTAGCGCCCAGTCGCTTGGTGGGATGAGTTCTGAGATTCAAGAGAGTTTGCAAAATTTCAAAGTCATTATTGCCTTTAATCGCCGTGATTATTTCAAGAAACGTTTCCAAGAAGTCAATAATCAAAATTATGACGCGGCGATTGGCGCCGGTGTGGCCAATAATACCTTTATTCCGATTTATGGTTTGGCCTCTAATATTGGTCAATTGATTGTCTTGGCATACGGTATTTCACTCATTGCCTCCGGTCGATTTACCGTTGGTCTGCTCATTAGTTTTCTTGCGTATGCCAATAATTTCTATAACCCATTACGTCAGCTCGCTTCGCTGTGGGCTAGTTTTCAGGCTGCTTTAGCGAGCTGGGACAGGGTTCATGAAATACTTATCATGGAAAACGATCTGCCAGTCTTGACTGAGGTGGCGGCAGCAAAGACAAATTCAGTTTTAGAACTTAGGGATGTTTATTTCCGCTATCCTGAAGGTAAAGAAGTGTTGCGTCATATTAATATTCGCTTGGAAAAAGGTAAGACCTATGCGCTTGTTGGTCCGACGGGCGGCGGCAAAACTACCGCTGCCTCGCTTATGGCTCGTTTGTATGATCCTACGACCGGGACTATTTTTTTAGATGGCAAAGATTTGCGAAGTTACACTGCCGCTGAGCGTACGAAAAAAATCGGTTTTATTTTGCAAGAACCGGTGCTCTTTACTGGTACAGTCAAAGATAATATTGTATATGGTAATGAGCAGTATATTAATTATAGTAACGAGCAGCTTGAATCGGTAATTCGTCAGGCCGGTCTAGACCGTCTATTGGTCCGTTTTGATGAGGGGTTGGAAACTAAGCTCACCGCCAGTGGTGATGCGGTAAGTCTTGGACAAAAACAGCTCATTGCTTTTATGCGAGCGGTGTTGCGTAATCCCGATTTGTTAATTTTGGATGAAGCGACGGCTAATATTGATACGGTTACGGAACAGTTGCTCGAAGACATCTTGCGCAATTTAGCAACCAAGACCACAAAAGTGATTATTGCCCACCGATTAAATACCATTCAAAATGCTGACGAAATATTTTTTGTCAATGGTGGTGAAGTTGTCCAAGCCGGATCCATGGATCATGCTATGGAAATGCTGCTTCACCATAATCGTAATACTTAAATTTAAGTAGTTAGGTGCTATGAAAAAAGCCTTGTTCATCATCGGGGAAATTCTTCTGCCGGTTGCCTTGTTGGTAGCTTTGTCTTGGTGGCTTATTCCCGCTAAACAGGATGTCGTTACTGGTGAGGTGATTTTTAACCCGGCTCAAGGAGTGTGGGGGCTGCAAGTTAAACAAGATTTATTACCAGATAAAATTTTTCAAATTAATAATTTGCCGACAGAGTTTCAGCAAGCTGGAATAAATTTAACCTGTAATTACCAAGAGTTAGATGTCATGGGCGCCACTGGCGATTGGGATGTGGTCATAGATGTCAGTAATTGCCTAAATAATAATACTGGTAAAACCGTTCTCGTAGAATCACCGGGCACTATGCGGGTGGCGCGATTTTCAGGTAAATTAAATCGGGTGGACTCGAGCTGTTTACAGAAAGGGGAAGGGGAATGTTTCGCAGAAGTTGGTGGCAAGCACATCACAATTCTCATTGGAGGCAGTACAGAACCGGTGGGGTATTTAGAAGGCGTGTCCTATTTTGAAGATTTTGAAAAACAGATAGACAAAAAGGCCGAAGTGTATGCGCAGGATAAAGGTGATGGCACGTATACACTGTACGGAAGCGAACAATTTTATATTAAATTAAACTAAATTACTATGTCTTTCATGCAAGAATTTAAAGGCTTTGCTATCAAAGGGAATGTGGTAGACTTGGCGGTGGGCGTGATTATTGGCGGTGCCTTTGGAAAAATTGTCAGTTCTGTTGTTAATGATATTGTTATGCCACCGATCGGCCTGCTTATTGGCGGAATTAATTTTAAGGATTTAAAAGTTGTGTTATCCCATAATCCCGATGGTTCGGCGGCGGCCACTTTTGCCTACGGTAATTTTATTCAGACAATTATAGAATTTCTCATTATTGCCTTGGCCGTATTTATGATAGTGCGACTGCTGCAAAAATTAAAAAGAAGAGAAGAGGAAAAACCAACCTTACCTCCGCCGTCGCCAAGTCAGGAAGTGATATTGTTGACCGAGATACGAGATTTATTAAAGAAATAATGTTCAAGAGTATGGCTGCAGTATCAGTTGCTGGGGGAGTGGTGGTAAGCAGTAAAGGACAGATTTTGATCGTGAGCCATCACGGTTATGATTGGTGGTCGTTGCCAAAGGGTCATGTAGAGGCAGATGAGGATCTGTTGACTGCTGCTCGGAGAGAAATATATGAAGAATCTGGAGTTAAGCAATTGGAATATGTGGCTGAATTAGGTTCATATGAGCGTATGGGTGGCAAAAAACTCAACGAACTTAAGCGTATTACGATATTTTTATTTAAGACTGCGGAGCAGAAGTTGCAGCCACTTGATCCGGCAAATCCCGAGGCACGATGGGTAGATCCCGAGGAGGTGGTTAATTTGCTAACTCACGAAAAAGATAAGGAGTTCTGGTTGAGTATTAAAGATAAAATTAGAAATCTATTGCAATCGTAGCGGATGTGCTATACTAAGGGCATAATTTTTAATTTTTAAGTATATGTCAAAATTGCAAAGTTTTTCTTTGTGGTTTTTGCGCATTATCATGGGCTGGTTTTATTTTTATGCGGGAATTACCAAGGTCACAGACCCGCAATGGACATCGCTTGGGTACGTTAAGGCTGCTCAGTCTGCCACTTGGCTATTTCAGTGGTTGCAAAATCCTCAAGTTTTAGTTGTGGTAGATTTCTTGGTGAAATGGGGTTTTACATTGCTCGGAGTTTCTTTACTGCTTGGTATATTTGTTCGCCTGAGTGGGTATCTTGGAATGTTGTTAATGTTTTTGCTTTATTTACCAGTTTTAAAATTTCCCATGGTCGGGACTCATTCGTATATCGTAGATGAGCACATTATTTATATCGCTGTCTTGTTTCTGTTGGTGCAGTTCAGGTCTGGCCATGTCGGCGGTTTAGAAACCTGGTTTTCAAACACTCAAATCTGTAATAAGTATCCCAAGCTCAGATCGTTTTTGAGTTAGCGAGGTAGATGGTAAATTATTTCTCGCTCCTGAGAATTTTCTAGTTGTCTTATTTCGATAGAGATGAAGTTTTTTTGATCATATTTTTTTAATAGCCCTTCAATTTTATCTGGCCACTCTATCAGGCAGATGGTATCTGGTTTGCCTAAATAATCTTCACCACCGATTTCCACGAGCTCTCGTTCTTCTTTGAGTCGGTACGTATCTATATGGATCAGTTGCTTTACCCTGTTAAATTCCGCCAGAGCCGGACCAGCTTGGCTGGATTTAACAGGGTAAATATTCATCAAGGTAAAAGTAGGACTGGTAATGGTATTGTGTATATCAAATCCTTTGGCTATGCCTTTGACTAGGGCCGTCTTGCC
>CAYNEQ010000040.1:0-2990 GCA_964396295.1 uncultured Gammaproteobacteria bacterium | reverse complement strand
TGTCGGGCTAGTGGGACTTGAACCCACGATCTCATGACCCCCAGCCATGCGCGATACCAACTTCGCTATAGCCCGTTTGAATGAGTAAAAGAAAATTTTTTTCTTTTCCGAGTGAGGATGGGCTATATACGGCAAAGCCTCTATAGCCCGTAACTCGGTCAATTATATATGTTGCGATGTAAAAAATCAATTTTTTAAAGACTAAAAAACCGGCTAAGGGCCGGTTTTAGTTTATAGTAATATTTATGCCATCTTTTTTACCATCGTCCGGCGGCAGCTGGAGCAGGCTTTCATACTTTCTCCGTTAACCGTAACAAACTGCAAATTTGGTCGTTGGCGGCGAGGCACTTTTACATTAGAATGGCTCACATGATTGGCGCGAGCAGCTGATTTTTCGCACATGGCGCAGGCTCTGGACATACAATTGAATATTTAATTACTTTTAAGTATAATGGGAATAATGTCGTAAGTTTACTCTAGTTTTCATTATTTGTCAAGTATTATATGGATTTCATCTTTTACTTTTTAGTCATTGTCCCGTCGGCTATTATTCATGAATATGCCCATGGTTGGGTGGCTGGTATGCTCGGTGATCCGACGGCGCGCTATGCCGGACGGCTAACGATAAATCCGAAAGCTCACATTGATCTGTTTGGTACGATTATTATGCCAATCGTTTTGTCGCTAGCTACGGCAGGAAAATTTTCTTTTGCCTATGCCAAGCCAGTGCCGTATAATCCGTATAATCTCAAAAATCAAAAATGGGGACCGGTACTGGTAGCGATTGCCGGACCGGCTGCAAATCTGCTGTTGGCTACAGCCTTTGCCTTAGTGGTGCGTGTGCTGCATGTATCAGACTTTAGTTCGATTTTAGCCACGATAGTGTATGCCAATATAATGTTGGCGATTTTTAATTTAGTGCCGATCCCGCCGCTCGATGGGTCTAAGCTGCTGTACGCGTTATTGCCAAGTTCAGCATATAAAATCAAAAGTTTTCTGGATCAATATGGCACATGGCTGCTTTTGGTGTTTATCTTTTTTTTCTCGGGTATTCTGATGCCTATAGTGCAGCTGATATTTCTATTATTAATTGGTTATTAAAATAATATTTTTAGCTCTATATGGGCTAAAGCCCATATATTCTCATTCACTCGGAATTAAATTAAAACATTTAATTTAATTCTCTCATTCATTTCGAATATGAAATTAATTGCCAGGTGGTTGGTTAATGCGGTAGTGTTAATTCTCATTGCGTATTTTGTGAGTGGTATAACCGTAGACGGTTTTTATTCAGCCTTAATTGCTGCGTTAATTTTAGGTTTGGTAAATGCTTTGATTCGACCGATAATTATTATTTTGACCTTGCCGATTAATATTGTAACTCTAGGTTTGTTTACCTTGGTCATTAACGCGCTCATGTTCTGGTTGGCTTCTTCGGTAGTAAAAGGTTTTAATGTTTTTGGTTTTTGGCCTGCTTTTTGGGGGGCGTTACTAATGTCTCTAGCCAGTTGGTTGATGAGTGAGTTGCTAAAACAAGATAACTAATTTTACATGAAGAATTATTCTTCCAATCGAGCCCAAAAGGGGAAGACCGCCTATCGTACGCCGAGCTTGTTTAAGGCGAATAAGGCTATGCACTATGCAAAGTTGAAGGATCGGACTAGCAACTTGAAACAGAAGAATAATAAAAATTATTATGAACAAGGTTAAAATTATTTCTCTCGGCGGTTCTATTATTATTCCTCAGACGGGCTTTGATATAGATTTTCTAAAAAAATTACGTACCGTAATTATCAGTAGAGTAAAAAAGGGTGAGAAATTTATTTTGACTATTGGCGGCGGGGCTACCTGTCGGCAGTATCAGCAAGGGGCTAGGGGAGTAGTAAGTCCGACAAATACTGATTTAGATTGGTTAGGTATAAAGACTACAATTTTGAATGCTGAGTTTGTCAGGTTGTTATTTAAAGATTTTGCTTATCCGGAAATTATTACTGATCCTACAAAAAAAATAAAAACGAGCAAGCCGATTATGATTGCCGCGGGCTGGAAGCCTGGTTGTTCTACCGATACTGATGCTGTGCTTCTGGCAAAAACTTATGGCGCCACAGAAATTATCAATGCTTCAAATATTAGCTATGTGTATACGGCAGATCCTAAGAAAGATTCAAATGCTAAGCCCTTAGAACAGTTGACCTGGAAAGAGTTGCGAAATATAATAGGGGGAAAATGGGTGCCGGGAGGTAATTTTCCCTTTGATCCGGTAGCAGCAAAGACGGCGCAGAAACTTGGATTGACGGTAAAGTTTGTGAAAGGATTTGATTTAAATCAGTTGAATAAGGTCTTAAACCAAGAAGAATTTAACGGTACTAAAATTAAAGATTTGTAAAATTATATGCGAGAAGGTGGCGCTTCAGGATTTGAAAAAAAAGAAGATAAAATGGTTGATGTGCGAAGTTTGTCCTTTGTAGTTTTGAGTGGGCCAGATGGCGGTTTGAGGCAGTACCAAGATGAGCCGCTTGAAGATTTTGAGAGAAGAAAGGCAAAAGCAAAAAGACATTTCGATGCGGCTGTTCAAAAATTAAGTACCAAAATGGGGGCACGGTTAAATCGTCCAGGAGCATTAGAGCGTTTTGTTTGGCGTTTAAAAATTAAATTAATAAAAGACGCTGAAAAGGGAGATGCTGTCGCAAAAAGATATTTATTGGAAATTTTTAATGTAGCTACCAAGGAGGAGATGGCCAAATTTAAAAAACAATTAGATATCGAGGGTGGAGTAGAGGAGGATGTTGATGTGGACGAGGGTGAGCCTTCCGAAGATGTTATAGAAATAAAAGCCGCGCCCGCACATTCTGGGTTTGAGAATGATGTTTTTTCTGAATCAATGGAGGAGTCTATTATATATAGATTGGTAAGTTTAATTAAGAAAGGTGATAAAGGGGCTCAGGCTAAATTAAAAGACATTGCTTCGTTAATCAAAGCATATCTAAAAG
>CAYNEQ010000039.1:0-7061 GCA_964396295.1 uncultured Gammaproteobacteria bacterium | reverse complement strand
TTGGATTTTTTTAGAAAATGATTTCGCTAATTTAACAGCCACCGCTACCGCCATCAACCGTGATTATTATAGCTATAATCAAGATACCAAATACGTAAATGATACCTTACGAGAAATAAATCTGACCACCAAAAATTTTGTACCACTCACGCCAAAAATAAAAGATCTAATCAACTCTCTGCCGGATAATATTAAAATTTACTCTTTGCAAATTAATCAAGCCGCGCACACATTGACGATTAATGGCATCGCCGTCTCCCGCGAAAGCTTGCTTAATTACCAGGAAAATCTTAGCAAAATTCCTTGGATTCAAAATTTAGAAGCGCCGGTTTCTCAGCTGTTCCAAAAAGAAAACATTGATTTTGAATTCAATGCCACCCTAAAACCTGCCGCTTTATGACCTTCGATGAAAATAAAAAAATACTCATAAAAGTTTGGCTATCGGTTGCTTTATTTATTGCCATTATGGCTGGTGTTTTAGTGCCAACATTGTTGCGTATCAAAAAAACTTCTGCTGATAGTTACCAGCTTAGATTAGCCTTAGAACAACGATATGAACAATCTCTGCGCTCTCGCGTCACAAAACAAAAATTGCAAGAAATTAAAGAAACCATCACGGATTTTAATCGCTTTCTCTTTAAGCCTGGCGAAGAATTGCAACTAATTACTTTCTTGGAAAACTTGGCCGGCAAACACCACCTGACCCAAACCATAACTACTTCTAACCTGGATAAAATTAAAAACAGCACTAACGCCGAAATTTCTTTTAGTCTAAACGGTAATTATCAAGACGCTCTAGATTATATAGCCGAACTAGAAAGCAGTGATTATTTTATCACTATCCAACAACTGCAGTTTAAGCCTGTTTTTACGAGAAACGGCGAACCAAGCCCTTTGGTCACCTTAGATATTACCGCTACGTTGTATGTTAACAAGTAAAAAAACGCTACCTACTGCAACTCACAATCGCTATACAATTTGGCGGCTTTGTTATATATTAGTTTTCGGTTTGCTTATTTCCTCTGTGTTGTTAACCGGCTATTTTATTTACCAAACTATTTATATCGGTATTGCCAATTCAAACGCGATTATTGCCACTAACGCCACGCTACATACCTACAGCTTGGACATTGCCACCTACACCAAGAGCCTAATAGCCATTCAACAAAAACGACAGCTCGAAGGATTTTCCAAATCTAGTAGAAATATATTTGATTTTTCTAAGACCACCAGCACCTATGAAAGTACCAGCACCCGCCCATAACTATTGGTTTATACTCGGACGAGAATCACAAATTTCTTGCGCAGAAATTTTGTCTGTACTTAAAACAAAAAAATACGAAGCTACTTCTTTTTTTTTAAAAGTAGATGATAAAAATATCTTCTCTCGGGAATTAATCAAGAACCTGGGCGGTACTATAAAAATCGCTAAAGAACTCGCCGAGCATATTTCTCTGGCAGAGATGACACAGATAATGATTGCCGAACTAGAGACAGTGACCGGAAAAATTAATTTTGGTCTTAGTCTGTACAGTACTGAAAAAAACGATTACGGCAATCTGAAATTTACCAAAGACTTAGGTATACAGATAAAAAAGGCTTTAAAGACAATGGGTCGATCTGTGCGGTATGTAGAAAACCGTGATCCAATACTGTCTTCCGTGACTGTAGATAAAAATAATTTAACCCTGCGAGGCCGAGAATTTATCATTGAAAAACACCAGTCTAATTTATTTTCTTTGGCCAAAACTGAAGCCGTACAACCATTTGAAGATTTTAGCGCCAGAGATTTTGGCCGCCCCGGGCGAGATGATGTGAGCGGTATGCTACCGCCAAAATTAGCCATGATGATGATTAATCTGGCTGAAATTAAACAAAATCAAGTATTACTTGATCCGTTCTGCGGCTCGGGAACTATTTTAAGCGAAGCACTGCTCTTAGGGTATGAACATTTAATTGGTAGCGATATCTCAGAAAAAGCCATTGCTGACACCGAAAAAAACCTAGAGTGGACAAAGCAGCAATTTACGTTTAATGATGCCCATAGCACAATTACGCTCTATACGAGCCAGATCGCCAAGTTGGATACTAAAATTAAATCCGGGTCCATCGATGCCATTGTGGCTGAACCGTATATGGGCAGGCCGCTCAAAGGTAATGAAAAAAAAGAAGAATTGATAACTCAAGCTGCCGAACTAAAAAAACTGTACGTAGAATCATTTAGCCAATTTGCAAAAATGCTTAGAGCCGGTGGCAAAGTAGTGTTCTTAATTCCCCGATTTAAATACCAAGAAGAATGGGTCCGGATTGATTGTGAAAAAGAAATTGAGAAACTTGGTTTTAGGTCAGTCAAATTATTTGCAGACAAACCATTTCTTGTGTATGCCAGACCAAATCAGCGCGTAGCCAGAGAAATCTGGCGCTTTGAAAAAATAAAAGAAGAAAAATAAAAACAACTATTTTATATTCATCACCAACCCTCGCAAGGGCAGTCGCAATGTGCGAGCGTTTGGATATAAAATTAGTTGTTTTTTTATTTTAAAATTCTATGCATTAATATGAAAATAACAAGTATCACCATCTTTCATAATATACTCCTTACCTTCTAGCCGCATTTTGCCAGTTTCTTTTATTTTACTCCAACCACCCGCGGCCACAAAATCTTCCCAATTCACTACATCAGCTTTTACAAACCCTTTGATGAAATCAGTATGTATAACTCCAGCTGCTTCTGGGGCCTTAGCGCCGCTTCGCACTGTCCATGCCCGTGTTTCTGGTTCACCAGAAGTAAAGAAAGTTAACAGGCCTAAGAGTTTGTAACTGGCAGCAATAAGTTTATCCAGACCTGTTTCTTGCATGCCCAGTTCCTGCAAATACTGCCTAGCTTCATCAGGGCTCAAGTCCGCCAACTCTGCTTCCAGCTTAGCTGAGATTTCTATTTGCGGAGTACTAGCAGCCACTCGGGCTACAGTTGTATTATTAGACTCATCTATATTTACCACATACAGCATCGGCTTCATAGTCAACAATTGCAGTTCTTTCATCCAAACCGATTCATCTTCCGTGAATTCTAATTCTCGTGCCGGTTTGCCGGCTTGCAGCTGCTGCTCTACCTTTTCAAACAGTTGTATTTGACCGGCAAACTCTTTTGCAGACGCGCCTTTGGCCGAACGCTTCACTGTCTCTAATCGTTTGGAGACAGTCTGCAAGTCAGCCAGTGCTAATTCCAAATTAATAACTTCGGCATCACTCTGCGGATCAACCTTATTATGCACATGAATTACATTGCTGTCACTAAAAGAACGAACGACCTGCGCAATCGCATCCACTTCACGAATATGAGAGAGAAATTTATTGCCCAACCCTTCGCCTTCGGACGCGCCTTTAACGAGTCCTGCTATATCGACAAACTCAATAGCGGTCGGAATAACTTTTTTGGACTGAGAAACTTCGGCTAATTTTTGTAACCGAAAATCAGGAACTTCGACCACCCCAACATTTGGATCAATGGTTGCAAATGGGTAATTGGCAGCCAGCGCCTGCTTGCTGCGGGTCAGCGCGTTAAAAAGGGTTGATTTGCCGACATTTGGCAAACCAACAATACCGACGGAAAGAGACATAAGAGAAAATAAGCGTTTTAAGCTTACATGTTAAGTTGCGTGGGACGCTGAGCGTCCCAATTACAACGCTTAGCGTTGTGGACCAACGGGGATTTGAACCCCGG
Organism: uncultured Gammaproteobacteria bacterium; assembly: GCA_964396295.1. Classification (GTDB taxonomy): domain Bacteria; phylum Patescibacteriota; class Patescibacteriia; order Magasanikbacterales; family GWA2-37-8; genus XYD2-FULL-39-9. The sequence goes on along the minus strand of CAYNEQ010000039.1, from coordinate 3,337 downwards.
ACCTCTTCCATGCCATGGAAGCGCTCTAGCCAGCTGAGCTATTGGCCCAAATAGTTAATAAACTGGTGCCATTGTAAAATAAAAAGGTGTTTGTGTCAATAAAAGCTTATATACAAAACTAAAAACACCCCACTTTCGTGAGATGTTTTTAAATATAATTTTTTACCGAAGACCTTCGTAGCTATACACACAAATATTATATGCATAGCTACGCGAAGGCCTCCAAACCTCGTTGCGTCGCTGTCTGGCTTGAAGCCGAGACGCGCGGATACGGATCACGATCCGGGGTCGTGATCGTAGATCGTAGTGGTCGAGGAGGGGGGTGGTGATCTAACGCGATAACCGGGACACGGGTCGAGGACCACCTGAACCGTTTCCGGTCCCTCATCGATACCATCGGCGAACGGCTGCAGGTGGATCTCCACCTTGCTGGAACCGGCCGCAATGACCACTTGACCAGATAGCGAGAAGTCCCCGCCGTCCTGCTGAGACTTGTTCACCCCCACACCTTCGGTGTGGTAGCACACGACCAGATCGGTCGTCTGCACACAGGGCTCCGACTGTGTCTCGGAGCTGTCGACCCGGAAGATGAGCGTCGAGAAGCTGATGCCCTCGACCGCGACACCGGGCGAGAAGCCCGGATCGATCCGGACCCAGCACGGGTTCATCGCCGGAACCGTCGTCGTCTGTTCTGCCTGGGTCGGGGCCGAGAAGTCCGAGGGAACCTCCACGGTCACGCTCGCGTCGGGACCCATCTCGGGCTCGACGCCTGCACAGCCGAGGAGCGCAACCACGACGACCGTGACGGCCGCCAAATCTGCGATCTTCATTTTGACCTCTTTGGGGACAAATGATACAGCGCGGCCCTATACCGAATCTGTTCATTGCCTCACCAAATTTAAAAAGCTAATCACATAACTTTCTAAATTCGGCGAGGCAATTTTTAAAAAATAATTTTTATTTTCCCTTCTTTCTTTCTACCATTTTTTGATGATAGAAAAAGCCTTGGGTAGGAGAAGGACTGCCAGAACTTCCACAATCTCTGCCCCTCTCCCAAGTAAAGAACAGCTTCTCAATTTATTACCCGCGGAGCTAGCGGAGAGGCGGCTTGAGACAGCCGTTGCGGTCACATTCCGCCTGGACATCCATCGGCTGAGGAGTCGAAGCGTGTGCTGCAACCCCTTCCATCAGGCTCTCCATTCCGGAGCACTCATCATCTCCCTCACAGGAGTGACCGAGTCCCATGCCGTGGCCCAACTCGTGGGCAACAGTAGGGCCGATGTCGACAAACATGCACAGAAAGGGCGGTTCGGACTGATCGCATAGCCCACTGTCAAGGAACACGATCTCCTCGCTGCTCTGGTCGAAAAATGCCTTACGGTCATTCTCGACCGCCTGCGTTTGCCAGGCCACCTCATTGTCTGGCCCCACCTTGCGGATGCAGTGGCCTTCCTGAGGATCAGCTCCAGAGTTGTGTCCTCCAAAGCTGATAGGTTCATTGCCCGAGGGCAAGGTGATTCCTTGGGCGAGCCACACATCGAACGCATTGGCGATCTGCTCAAGTTGAGCATCGCGCCAGTTGTCGCCGCAGGCGAAGACCTTAGCGGTCTTCCCCTCGGCGATCTCATCGTACCCGTCGCGTCCGTAACACCCGGCCAGAACGGCCAGGCAGATACCGAGAATCCACTTTGGCATGGTTCCTCTTCTTCCTGGCCCACCATGGGCCGGCTCAGAAGACAATTGGAGTCCGCATCATGCGGGTTTCCAGTTGTCTCACCAAATTTAACTGATCAAATAAAACTGGTCATCTAAATTTGGTGAGACAAAATATTTTAATTATAAAGAAATATGTTTTAAACATATTTGTCGCAATTGTACGACTGCTAAGTCTAACACATTTTCGCTGTTTTGTCAACCAAAACACTGGTATATTTCTATTATACACATTTTTTTCTTTCTGCCCAACTTCAATGCTTCTTCAAACTCACATCGGCAGTAATTACCTCTGCATCTTTACCTGCCAAATCAATAATATCAGTTTTCAGTGGCTGATACTCTTTATGCTCATACGTAATATAGTATTTCGCATCCCCGGCAATAAAATGATACTTGCCATCATTGTCCGTCACCTGCATATCCACCAATTTATTAAATTGTGAGTTGAATAATCTAGCGACCACTCTTGAGACCGGCGCCTTAGTACTTGCGTCAGTAACCATCCCCCAACTTTTAACCTTAGGTAACACTGCCAATTTGCGGAAGACAAAATAAAAAGCAATATGCGCCGCTAACAACAACGCAATATACCACTTCGGTGAAATATACAATGAGGCCGCGGTAATGATAATACCAAGCACGCCCAGTACTTTCTGAGTTCTGCGACCAATCTTTTCCCAAATTAACCGGCTTGGCTTTTTCTGCGCGCCCACCGGATCGAGAGGGATTGTCGCCGTAATACCGGTCGAACTTTTTACTTCAATTACTTCTCCGTGGTAAATATCAACCTTTTTTCCATCGGTATCGTATCCGGCTAGAAAACTAGACGGGAAAATAAAATTATTTTTTTGTGCCAATAATTTATATCTGCCCGGACCTACTAAAAAAATGAATCGCCCTTTGGAATCAGTGACTTTTGACTGCACCACTCTTCCAGTTTCGACATTAATAAGACGCACCATCGCCAGATCGACCGGCATTTTATTGAGAGAATTGTAGACCAAACCCCACTTTTCTCGTTTTCTCCAACCGAGCAACATGAGTGGCTGCAAGAACAAAAGACGCAAGAATGGCAATATATTTACCCAAGAAATAAACGGCGCGGCTCCGGCAACCACAGCCGTTATAGCCGCTGGCGCGACTACCTGTTCAGTCACTTGTTTGACTTCCGGATCAGTAATTTTATCCTGAATTTTTTGCACTGCTACCGTAGATAAAGTCTTAGTCTGATCAGCCAAAGCACCGGCTACATTTTTAATATTTTCATCCACGCTCGCGTCAGGATTAATTTCTAATTTACGAGGGAGGATAATTAATTTTAAAGTTTCGTTAATAACATTATTACTAACCGCAGCAATGGTAAACTGACGATCATAATATCCATCTTTATGGACGCTAATTTTATAATCACCATTTGGCACCAGCCAGCCAAACCCACCATTTATATCCGAGGTAGCCGGATTAAGTTGACCATAATTACCCATCGGTATTGGTTCGCCGTTGTTTTGAAGCAATGTAATACTAGCTCCTGTCAACCCTTTGCCATTTTCATCAGTAATTTGTCCCCATGATAACGCTTGCAACTTAATTCCAAGCTAATCAAATTGACCGGAGCAATAAT
>CAYNEQ010000038.1:5105-7105 GCA_964396295.1 uncultured Gammaproteobacteria bacterium | reverse complement strand
ACCTGTAGGATTTTCGGAATACATATCCAAAACGCTTCCATCATTTTCATAATTTCGCCGTTCATTAATTGCTCATTAACTTTTGGCCATTCTTCCAAATGCACACTCTCTTTTTCTCCACCGACTTCTTGATAAATTTTTTCTGCAATAAACGGTGTAAATGGAGCCATTAGCTTAGAAAGGGTCAACAAGACCTCTCGCAACGTTGTCAAAGCCATTTTCTTATCCTGCTCGTTTTCACCCTTGAACCTGTCGCGTGAACGACGGACATACCATTGCGATAATTCAGTTACAAACTCTACTATTGGACGGCTGGCTTCTACCAGCTTATAACTTTCCATTCCTTCAGTTACTTCTTTCACCAGGATCTGTAACTTTGCCAAAATCCAAGTATCGAGCACGCTGGTTGTCATCCCGAGTGAGGCTTTAGCCGACGAAGGATCTCTGTCCGCAATTGTTTGAGACAGAGATTCCTCCTTCGTCGTCGGAATGACAGAGGGCGCAAACATTTTATAAAATTCCAAAACATTATATACCGTATTAATCAACTTATTAAACATTTCTCGCACGCCAGCTTCAGAAAAATTCAAACTCTCTGCCTGCATGACTGGCGAGGTAAGCAAATAATACCGCAACGCATCGGCGCCATATTTTTCTAACACGATTTCCGGTTCAGGATAATTCTTCAGTCGCTTACTCATCTTGCGACCGTCTTCAGCCAAAACAATACCGTTTACAATCACATTTTTAAATGCAGGCTCAGATTTACTGACCGGAATGGAAGGCTCATCACCCATCGTGAGAGCGGTAGCCAACACATGCAAGGTATAAAACCAACCGCGTGTTTGATCCTGACCCTCGGCAATAAATTCAGCGGGAAAACTGTTCTCAAATTTAGCTTTATTCTCAAATGGATAATGCATCTGTCCGTACGGCATACTACCGGACTCAAACCAACAATCCAACACCTCGGAAATTCGTCTCATCGTACCGCCACATTTCTCGCACGGAATCTCTATACTATCAATGATATGCTTATGAAGATCAGTTATATTCTGACCTGATAATTTCTCAAATTCTTCTACTGATCCCATCACTGCCGTGTGATCACATTTTTCAGCCGTACACTGCCACACCGGTAATGGCGTGCCCCAATACCGGCTGCGAGAAATCGCCCAATCACGCGCGCCCTCGAGCCACTGACCAAACCGGCCTTCTTTAATATGTTCCGGCACCCAATTGATATTCTGGTTATTTTTTAATAATTGATCCTTAATTTGTGTTACCCGCACGAACCAACTCGTTGTCGCATAATTTAAAAGCGGCGTATCACATCTCCAGCAATGGGGATAGCTATGCTCAATTTTTTCTTTGCTAAATAATTTGCCATTGTGGGCAAGCCATTTGATAATTTCTACATCAGCCTTTGTATTATCGTCTTTGGGCTTTACATCCATGCCAGCAAAATCAGTTACTTCGGATTTAAATTTTCCATCCATTGATACATGCTGTACGAGTGGCACATGTTCACGCTTGCCTACTTGGAAGTCATCTTCACCAAACGCTGGCGCAATATGCACGACTCCCGTACCATCAGTGGTAGACACAAATTCAGCAACCACTACTCTAAAGGCATTGGCAGTGTCTTTATAATAACTAAACAATGGTTCATACTCTAAACCAACTAAATCAAGGCCTTTGAACCTATTTACTTCCTTATATTTTTTATCTTTCATCACCGTCTCAACTCGTTCGCGAGCAACAATATACACACCTTCTTGCTCATCAATCTCTACAGCCAGGTACTCAATATCAGCATTTACAGCCAACGAAACATTCCCCGGTAAAGTCCACGGTGTAGTTGTCCAAGCCAATATATACGTATTTTCTGGCAAATTGTTTTTTTCTGGATTCTTAACTTTAAATTTAACCGTAGCTGAGATATCCTTAATATCCTTATATCCTTGTGTTACTTCAAAATTAGACAGCGTGGTCGCACA
>CAYNEQ010000038.1:0-5005 GCA_964396295.1 uncultured Gammaproteobacteria bacterium | reverse complement strand
GCCAAATCAAGCTCTTTTTCGATGATATTTTCTACCGGCAGCCCATGACAATCCCAACCCCACTTGCGCTCCACCCGATATCCGCGCATAGTGAAATACCGCGGTACGGCGTCTTTCATGGTCGAGGCCACAATATGTCCATAATGTGGTAAACCTGTGGCAAATGGCGGCCCATCATAAAAATGATAGGGTTTACTTTCAGGCCTGCTTTCTATTGTTTTTTCAAAAATCTTTTTTTCTTCCCAAAATTTCAGTATTTCTTGTTCTTCTTGGTTTGAGTTGTACATATTTTAAAAATCTTTCGTTCTAATTTGTCTTATATGGGAAAGCAGGATTGTTTCTGTATAAACTTCAATTTCTTGCATAGTTTCTTTATCCTTTTCATCTATTTCCTTCTGACGGAACTCACTTATTTTAGACTTTAAATCACTAATCAGAGATTCGGCCTGTAATTTTTTATCAATTCCACTTTGTTTTGCTCTTCTTGCCTCATGAATACTTAAAACTGTTTTATTGATTTCAGCCAGAGTATCTCGGATTACCGTCTGTGCGCCAGGCTCAGTTATTTTTTTGACTAAACCAAAAAGGGGTTCACACATTCGGTGTATTTTAAGTCGTTCTCTGGCTATTTTGTCTTTTTGCTCATCTGAGATTAATGGTCCGTGATCTGGCGGTTTACCTCTACCTCTTTCTGTACCCATATTTATAACGAATAAATAATATAGACTTGCAATATATAATGTCTCTAACAGTACCAAAAATGCTGCTTTGAGTCAAAAAAATAACCTGGTTTTGCCAGGATATTTAAAAACAATTTCTAATTTACAGGAGATAATTCTTCTAAAACTTCAATCAGGTCGTCAAATGGAACCATTAAAAAAAAATTTCCCTTCAGTATATCTCTCCCTTTAAATAGTGCCACAAGGTTTTCAACCTGCCCGGGAGAAACAGTAGCAAGATCAATGGTTGCAGACCTAGTCTCATCTGCTAAATCTATACGTGGAGCAAATCCAAGCACGGCTTCCAGAGGCTCAGCTTTTTCCTGTAATAATCTGGCAATTTTTTGGGATTGAGGGTCTTCTGGCTGCACTCCAGATTCTCTTGGTTCGCCAATCATATTTTTTAAATTAGTTTATAAATATAATAAATTATAGCATTTTTTAGCTGTTTTGCCAATCAAAAATTTGTCAAAATCAAGACAAAAATGTACAATAGTTTTAATTATTCTGCTTACAAACTACTTTGCTTATATGCTCTATATCGCCTCTGACCATGCCGGTTTCCAGCTCAAAAAAGAGCTCTTGCATTACATAAAAATTGAACTAAATAAGGAAATAGAGGACCTTGGACCGGAGGTATTTATCCAAACCGATGACTTCCCTGATTTTGCTATCCCGCTGGCCAAAAAAGTTGCCGAAAACAAAGAAAATTTCGGTATTTTAATCTGCGGTACCGGTCAAGGCATGTGTATTGCTGCGAATAAAGTAAAGGGCGCCTATGCTATTATTGGTTATAACATCCAGGCCACCGAACTCGGCCGGAAGCATAATAACGCCAATATTCTCTGCCTTCCCGGCACGCCGGCTTCCCTTGATTTTACCAAAGCTATAGTCAAAAAATTCCTAAACACTGATTTTGACGGCGATGAGCGGCTGGTACGGAGAAATGTAAAAATTCAAGAACTAGAAAAGTAGTCCTATGCTTCCCCTTATTGTCCCAGCCATTCTTACTAATGACTTTGCCTCCTTCAACCAACAAGTAAACAAAGTCTCTAAAGATTTCTCCTCTATCCAGATCGATGTCATGGATGGCTTATTTGTTACTAATAAATCTTTTTCCGAACGAGAACAAATTAACGAAATTAATACCGAAGCCTATTTTGAACTGCATCTGATGGTTAAGGATCCGCTTACGGAAATTTCCATGTGGAAAGATATTGCTACGGTAAAAAGCGTAGTTTTTCATATTGAAGCAGAAACCGATGTCGAGGAATGCATTCGCCATATTCGTAATCATGGCTGGAACGCTGGAATTGCGCTCAATTCCGAAACATCGCTTGATAAAGTCAAGCCATACTTAAATCTTGTAGACGAAGTCTTGTTTATGACCGTGCATCCCGGCCGCCAAGGCTCGCCGTTTTTACCAGAAGTACTGGAAAAAATAAAAGAATTCAAAAAGCTAAACCTAGATATAACTTGTTCGGCTGACGGCGGCATTAACGAATCAACGATCAAATCAGTCGTCGAAGCAGGTGCTGATAAATTATATATCGGCAGTGCTTTGGTTGCTGCCGAAGACCCGGAAGTGGCACATGAAAAATTAGTCCAAGCCATTGGCGAAATTACTATTTAACTCACTAATCAACAATTCAACCAATAAATCAGTGTATGCTCGATCTTATCATTATCGGCGCGGCTGCTGCCGGATCAAGTGCTGCCATTTATTCAGCTCGAAGAAATTTAAATTTTAAAATTATTACCTTGGACACCGGGGGAGAAGTGGCTCTTTCAGGAGAAGTTGCCAACTGGCCGGGAATTATAAACATTCAAGGTTTTGAATTAGCGCAAAAATTTACCGAACATGTCCGATCATATGGCGTGGATATTCAAGAGGGGCTGCGTGTCACTTCTATTACTCCCATACATAATTATTACCAGGTCGTGGCAGAAAATGGTAATGGAGAAAAACACAAATTTGAAACCAAAACTATCATCATTGCTACCGGTATTCATCCTAGACACTTAGAAATTCCTGGAGAAAAAGAATTATATCAAAAAGGCATTACCTACTGCACGGTTTGCGATGGTCCCTTATTTAAAAATAAAACAACCGTGACTGTTGGCTCAGGCAACGCCGCCCTTGAATCTGCGCTCATGATGGCAACTCTGGCTAAAAAAGTCTATTTGCTCAGTAAATTTCCTAATACACCAGAACAGAATTACGGCTTTCCAAAAGGTGAAAATATTTTAATTGAAAAAATAAAATCTTTTCCGAATATAGAAATTGTCTACGAAGCTTCCACCACAGCAATCATCGGAGATAAAAAGGTAACCAGCATTAAGTATAAAGATGCTACTGGCACAGAAAAAGAGCTGGCCGTTGATGGCGTTATGGTGCATATTGGCCAGATTCCAAATTCTCAGTTTGTTGACGGTGTGAATAAAAATAAAGTTGGAGAAATAATAGTTGATGAAAAATGTCGTACTAATTTACCTGGCGTCTTTGCCGCTGGTGATGTCACAACCGTTGCCTATAAACAAATCGGCATTGCCGCGGGTCAAGGAATTATTGCGGCTTTGGCAGCAATAGAGTATATTAATAGATGGAAAGAATAAATTTTTAATGCGCTTCTATGGAATCGTTTCTAAATCTTTTTCCTAATTTACCATGGCCACTTATCGATATTGTAATGAATGTCGTGGCCGGCCTGGGAGCAATTTTACTCACCTACGGCGTTTTCTTAGAAGCTGAACGCCGCCAAGATGCTGTATTTATTTTGGCCTCTGCCTGTTTGCTTGTCTATTCACTCTGGATTGGGAACAAAATATTTTCTCTGGCCATGATCGGTCTGTTTGTCGGCAGCTGGATAGAACTCATTGAAATTCTTACAGGCCATCACAAACACGTCTGTTATCCCGAGGATCGGCGCGAACCGAAAGAACCAAGAAAAATTTTTTAATAGCCTCACAGTGATTGTATGTACAATCTTCTCGCGGTTGGTGACAGCCTTATTGATACGCATATCATGATTGATAATGCAACTTTGGAATGCGACCTTAATCAGCATAATTGCCAGCTTTGTCTCAATTACGCGGCTAAAATTCCTATCACAGACAGCTTTCAGGCTGTTGGCGGCAATGCAGCCAATGTCGCTGTCGCAGCGGCACAGTTAGGCCTAAAAACGGCTATCCTTTCTTCTATTGGCAAAGACGCCAACGGCAACATGCTTCTGGAAATGCTCAAAAAAAATAAGGTTGCTACTAAACTAATATTTAGTGATCCAAAAGCAAAAACCAGGTATTCAGTCGTATTAAATTTCAAACAAGAGCGAACAATTTTATCATACCACCAAAAAAGAAATTACAAGTTCCCGGCAAGTCTGCCACAGACCGATTGGGTCTATTATACAAGTCTCAGCGAGGGTTATGAACCGATACAAAAAAAACTTTTGCAATTTTTATATAGAAATAGAAATATTTCTCTGGCCTATAACCCCGGCACAGTACAGCTAGCTCACATTGATCTGGTCAAAGAGGTTATCTCTCGTACAAATTTACTAGTCGTTAATATAGAAGAAGCACGCACAATTTGCAGTACGCCTGTTAGTCAGTTAACAGACGCCACCGCCCTGATAAAAAGCCTGCAAAGCCTCGGGGCTCAAGAAGTGGTGATAACTGATAGTAGCCATGGCGCATGGGCGGGAGACGCAACTAGTATTTGGCATTGTGAAAGTTTTCCGATTGAGGTAGCGACCAAAACCGGCGCCGGTGATGCGTTTTCTGCCGGATACTTGGCCGCAAAATTCTATAATAAAAATATCACTACCGCCCTACTGTGGGGTATTGCTAGTAGTTCTACCGCCATCTCTTCCCATGGCCCAGAGAAGAAACTTCTCACACAAAAAGAAATGGCCAAAGCCATTTCCAAATTTTCTTCTATTAAGCCACGCTTGATCAGTTAAGGTTATAAAAATCAATTTCTAGAGGCGTATTAATCCCTCGCAACCGTGCCAAATCTTTTTTTCTTCCTGCAAAAAAATCCTGAACCTGGCACACCGCTTCATAATCCAACTCTGTCCCGAGTAAGCATAAACTGTGCTCAAAATCTTTAATCTTGGCATTTATTTCTCCGATCAGCACCGAGCCATCCTCTTCTTTTTCCATAAAATTACGCAACGACTCGATATTAAAAGTAATTTTTTCTAGCAATTTTTTGTACTCTTCTACTTTTTCCAAATACACATTTTTATTAACACCTACCAAATCTCGTCTGACATATTCCTTTA
>CAYNEQ010000037.1:0-7158 GCA_964396295.1 uncultured Gammaproteobacteria bacterium | reverse complement strand
TTTCGGATCTTCCGGCTTTGCCAGAAAACCACTGATACCGTTTTCAATTAATTCTGGATTGCCGCCCCGGTCTACGGAGACCACAATCCGGCCGTAACTTAGAGCTTCTAAAATTGCCAGGGAACAATTCTCATAAAATAACGACGGCACCACAATTACCTTGGCCTCTCGCATCACCTGCTGCCAGTCTTGTCCATTTACCCACGGCCGCTTCTCAACATTATTGAGAATATTTTTTCGTTTGAATTCCTGAATCCAACTATCTTCCGGACCACTGCCAGCCACGACAAGCTGGAATTCTCTTAAATCCTTTGCAGCCTCCATAAATAATTTAATTCCCTTCTCAACATGTGTTCGTCCCAAGTAGACCACTTTATTTCCGAGCGGCGCTATAGTCGGCTGCATCTCAAATAGATTTCGCAACAGTCTCATCTTTTTTCTTGGCAAGCCGTATTCCACCATCTTATCAGCCATAAACTGGCTCGGACAAATATACAAATCAATCCTTTGCCAGATATGACGCAACCGATAATAATATGCCTCCATAACCCCGGCTAAACTGGGCAAAAATTTATTATCGACACAACGATATCGCAAACAGGTTAATAAACTTCTATAATATTTTTCATCCAAAGTCTCGCCTTTCAAAAAATTCCTACTCGGAGAAATCGGAAAAAAATCATGCAAAGTTAGGACAGTCGGTAGTTTAAGCTGATACAGCTTGGTAAACGTACTGGCAGAAAGATGGTGATAGACACCATGCAAATGCGCGACCTCTGGCTCGGTGGCAAGCACCAAGGCGCCCAACTTTTTTTTGACTTCAGAAGAATAGAACAATCTAGTTAGAATTTTGAATTTTGTTTTTAAATCTTGCTTGCCTAAAAGCTCTGGCATTTGCGAAGCAAAATAGGCATCGTATTCTGAAGGCAAATTGTTGGGATGCATCATGGAAAATTCACTGACTTCATGTCCGCGCGCCCGCAAGCCGTCAATGGTATCAAAAAAAACCGTCTCTACCCCACCCCGACGATAAAAAAATTTGTTTATTTGCAAAATATGCATAACTAAATTACTTGACGGCAACTGCGATTAAATTCTGGCCACCTTTATCATCTGTCCAAGTTCCATCTTTTATAAATTCCAACTTTTTTATTTTAAATCCAGCCTTGACGAGTAAATCTCTTAATTCATCACGAGTAAAATGATGATAATATCGTTCAACCAACACTTCTCCTTCTGGGTTTTTCCAAGGAATTAAAAAATCGCTTTCCCCGATTTGTTTCCAACTTTTTTTTGCTTTTATCTTTGCCCAATCACTGCCTAAATTCCATACTGATACTACTATTACAGCTCCTGTTTTCATTTCTTTATATATTTTTTGCAGCAAGGCCAAGCGGCTTTTCTCATCTGGCAAATGAAACAGGGCGGCAATAATAAAAACGACATCGAAAAAATTTGTAGGAAAATTTTTATTCTGTGACCCCGTACAAAAAAACTTAACTCTGCCCTTTTTAATCTCATTAACAAACTTTTTTTTAGCAATCGCCAGCAGTTCTTTGCTTTGATCAATGCCAAAATATTGAACATTTTTGTCTTCTAAACAAAAAATCAATCTTCCATTTCCACAACCCCAGTCGAGAATATTCTGACCATCTTTTATAAAGCTACTATAATATTTGAATTCAGGCCAGGCGTGCTGCCTGGTATTAGAGAAATAGGGGGCGATCCGGTTGTAATCTTCGCGGGTTTTATGTATAATCCGTACGTCATCTTTTTGCATACACTTACATGCCAATCAATGAAACTATCATTAAATACCTAGTTGAAAATCCTCCCAAAACTGAGGTTGATTTTAGTGAGTCTTTACGAAAGATGCTACGAGAAGAGAATAATCCAAAAATCTCTCTTCCGAACAAGCAAATTCTGCTCAAATCATACCACAAATTAGTCCGCACGGGCAAGATCAAAAAAAGTGTTCATCTGGAAAAAATCCTCCGCCGACGTGCCGTACGGACTTTATCTGGTGTCACAATTATTACGTCCCTGGTGAAACCATACCCGTGTCCCGGCAAATGTGTCTATTGCCCGCTCGATTTCCGCATGCCAAAAAGTTATTTGTCGGACGAACCAGCTGCGGCGCGGGCTCTGTCGCTCGAGTTTAGCCCCTACGACCAAGTAGCCAAGCGTATTGAGGCCTTGGAGAATAATGGCCATCCCACAGACAAGGTAGAACTCATTATCAAAGGCGGCACCTGGAACTCATATCCACTACCTTATCAATATTGGTTTATCCTCAAATCTTTTGAGGCTGCCAACCGTACCGGTCAAAAAAACAAAACCAGGCAGACAAAACTAAGCGAGAATTCTTCTATCGCCAAATTAAAAACAGAATTATTTAAACAACAAAAATTAAATGAGAAGTCTAAACACCGCATCATAGGCCTCACCCTTGAAACCAGGCCCGACTCAGTCAACCTACGCACCGTTTGGCAAATGCGTGAAATGGGCTGCACCCGTATCGAGCTTGGCATTCAGCACACCCATGATGATATTCTCAGACTCATTAAACGCGGCCACGATAATGCCAGATCAAAATTTGCCACTGAGCTTCTCAAAAACTATGGATATAAAACCGACTTCCATCTCATGCCCCAGCTACCTGGCGCTACACCCGAAAGTGACTTAGCCATGATGAAAGATATTTTTGTAGATGAGGCGTTCAAACCTGATATGATCAAGGTCTATCCTTGTTCGGTCATAAAAAATTCAGAGCTCTATGAATGGTACAAAACCGGCAAATACAAAGCCTACCCAACTGAAGATCTGCTTCGCATCCTCAAAGAATTCAAGCCGCACGTGCCACGTTATTGCCGCATTTCCCGACTCATTCGCGATATTCCGGGTCAATATATAGAAGACGGCAATAAAGTAACCAACCTGCGCCAAGTCATCCAAGAGCAGTTAAAAAAAGAAGGTAAAAAATGCGTGTGCTTGCGCTGTCGAGAAATTGCCCACGTGGATATTAGCGAAATCAAAGACCTGGCTCCGCATTTATTTATTGATGAATATGCGACCCAGGGCGGCACTGAATATTTTTTAAGTTTTGAGAATAAAAATCGTGATGTTGTCTTTGCTTTTTGCCGACTACGTATTTTAACTTCACAAAAATCTAAATTCGGCACTAGCGAAGTTACTTTTCCATTCTCTGCCTACATCCGTGAATTGCACACCTATGGTCAACTCGTAAAAATCGGTAAACAGGAAAAAGGTTCAAGCCAACATACCGGTCTAGGGAAAAAACTGGTAAAAGAAGCAGAAAAAATCGTGAAAAAAAATAACATTAAAAAGTTGGCGGTTATTTCCGGCATCGGAGTCCGAGACTATTACCGACATTTGGGATATAAGCTGGAAAATACGTATATGGTAAAGAAGTTGCAAAGGTAGTATCATATTAACATATGTTTTTACCGCCAAATTCTATTATCGCTTCAGGTCCGGTCATTATAGAAAATAATAAAGTTTTACTTAATCGTGAACAAAAACCAGACGGCACTACTCCTTGGATGTTTCCTGGTGGTGAAGTAGAAGAATTTGATAAAACTTTGGAACAAGCCTGCATGCGAGAAGTAAAAGAAGAAATGGGAATACAAGTTGAAATTATTAAACCACTTAAACCTATCATACTACTTCAAAACGAACGAGTAATCATACTAATCCATTACTTAGCAAAAAGAATTGGAGAAATACAGCCCGGACAGGATATTGCGGAATGGGGCTGGCACGACATTAAGAACTTACCTGATAATTGCACACAAAATGTATATGATATAATTAGAGCTCTGTAATTTTGATTCTAATTAAAATGATGCGTCGCGTCTCAGCGGACGTTACGCGACGTGATTTCGCTAAATCAATATTTTATGCACTCCCAACATCTCAAAGATTTTGACCCAAACATTTACCAAAGCATCAAACGCGAACAGGCTCGGCAAGAAGAAGGTCTCGAAATGATCCCCTCCGAAAACTTTGTCTCTCCGGCTGTGTTGGAGGCCCTCGGATCAATACTGACTAACAAATACTCCGAAGGGTATCCAGGCAAACGGTATTACGGGGGCTGTGAATTTGTCGACGAAGTGGAACAGCTGGCCATTGACCGGGTCAAAGAACTCTTCGGCGCCGAACACGTCAATGTCCAACCGCTCTCCGGCGCTCCGGCTAATGTCGCCGTGTATTTTGCCTTACTCAAACCCGGCGACACGGTACTTGGCATGGATCTGTCTCATGGCGGCCACCTTACCCACGGCCATCCCGTAACCTATATGGCTAAAATTTATAACTTCATTCGCTACAAAACTAATTCGGAAGGGTTGATCGATTTGGACAATCTTCGTCAGATGGCCCATGAATATAAACCAAAAATAATTTTGGTTGGCTATTCCGCTTACTCTCGGGAGATTGACTATGCCAAGGTCAAAGAAATTGCTGATGAGGTAGGCGCAGTCACCATGGCTGATATCGCCCATATTGCCGGACTTATTGCTGGCGGACAAATGAATAATCCGGTACCGATTTTTGACATTGTCACTACCACTACCCACAAGACCTTGCGCGGGCCACGGGGCGGCATGATCATGTGCAAAGAAAAATTTGCCAAAGATATTGATAAGTCTGTATTCCCCGGCTTCCAAGGCGGTCCACATGAAAATAATATCGCCGCTAAAGCTGTGGCGTTTAAAGAAGCTCTGGAACCGGAATTTAAAGAATACGCCAGACAAATAAAGGTAAATGCCAAAGTATTAGAAGCTGAATTGCTACGCATGGACTACAAACTCTGTTTTGGCGGTACTGACAATCACCTATTGCTTATAGACGTTACAAATAAAGGCGTCTCTGGTAAAGAAGCTCAGGTAGCCTTGGACAAAGCTGGTATTACCGTCAATAAAAACATGATCCCTGATGACCCTCGTCAACCGCTCGACCCCTCCGGCATTCGTCTGGGCACACCAGCACTCACTACCCGAGGTATGAAAGAAGTAGAAATGAAAACAATTGCCGGTTGGATCAACGAAGCCATTACGAATTGGAAAAATGAAGCCAAACTAGGAGAGATTAGAAAACGAGTGATTGAAATGACAAAACGGTTCCCGCTGTATCCTACCCTATAATATTAATAATACCATAGTAATAGATACTATGGTATTATATAAAATATTTAAAATTTCTGTCGTAGATATTAATCTAAACTATATTATTTACGACTTTGAATCTTTAATACTTCTAATAAAACTATTTAATTCTCTATCTTCTTGACGATATTGCGCTAGCTCTTCGTTTGTTGCTGGACGACTTCTTGATAAAGAGGTAGAGGTCCTTTCTAGCTGCCTTTGCACATAACCACTAAGCTGCTTTACATCTCGTTCTGCTTCCTCCCTTTTTATAGCATCTTCAGAGAGAAACCTGGCTTCAAGAATCCCAACTACATCCTTTATTCTTTCAAAGGTTGATGAAGAAACCTCTGTTTTACCCAACATGGCAGTTATAGTTGCCAAGCTTTCTCTAAAACTTGACGAATTAAATCCGTGATCTATTCCTTTTTCCGACATAAAAATAAAAGTTAAAATTAACTAACTCTTATAGTACTCTCTCTTTGCCAATTTCAATATGGGGTGTGGATATAATTCAAAAGGAAGAAATGATGACTAATCATCAAATTTCGATTCCTCTGTAGCCACAATAATATCAACCATGGTTTGCACTACAAGTACAGGATGCTTACCTGTGGCGGTCTCGTTGGAAAGCATGAGATAGTCCGCATGGTCTATCACCGCATTGGCCACATCGCTCACCTCAGCCCTGGTTGGCCGAGTGCTTTCTCTCATCGAATCCAGCATTTGTGTCGCCACAATCACCGGCTTACCTATCTGATGAGCAGTTTCAATAATTTGTTTTTGTACGACGGGCACCTCTGCTTCTGGTATTTCTAAGCCTAAATCTCCACGCGCCACCATCACTATATCAGTCGCCTCAATAATTTCTTTAATATTTGTTACCGCGGCCTGGCGCTCAATCTTGGCTATAATTTTGACCGAAGAATCTTTGTTAAATTCCACAATTAAATTTCGTAGATGTTTGATATCCTCTGCGGAACTTACAAATGATAACGCTACAAAATCAACCCCTTGCTCTAATCCGAACTTCAAATCTTGTTTATCTTTTTCACTGATCGCTGAAATCTGCAAATTACTATCTGGGAAATTCAAGCCTTTATGGGAAGTAATTATTCCCGCCTCGACTACCTCTGCCATTATTTTGGTATCTTTCACTTTCGTTATCTTGACTTCCAGACGGCCATCATCAATAAGCATTCTATCTCCAGATTTCACAAATTGATGCAGTTCCGGATGGTCAAGCGGAATTGTATCACCTTCGTATTTGGTAATAGCCGTATCAAAAACCAATTCTTGACCAACGGCGATTTGCACGCCTGCCTCAGGCAATAGACCGACGCGGATTTTTGGCCCTTGCAGGTCTTGCATGATAGCAATTGACTCTCCGGCTATTCGCGCCGCTTCTCGGATGTGTTGTATAGCCTGGGCATGACTCTGATAATCTCCATGAGAAAAATTCAACCGAGCCATATTTAGCCCGACCTTAACCATTTCTCCAATCATTTCTATGCTGTCACATGCCGGTCCAATAGTGGCACAAATCTTCGTTCTTTTTTTATAGTTCATAGCCAATAATTCTTAGCCAATAGTTAATGTTTGACGGTATCGATATAACATTCTTAATACTTCGTCTAATAATTTATCCCCTATAGTCCACTGAGGTAGTTTTAGAAAATTTAATTTTTTTGAAATTATTATATGTGTTTCTAGTTCAATTGCAGAAGCAAAGGCAATACTAACAAATTGTGCATTCTCTTTTTTATTTTTTCTAGCATAACCCTCTGCGATATTAGCAGGAATAGAAACTGCTGATCTTCTCATCTGTGAAACTAAGCCAAATTTTTCTTCAGCTGGGAACAGTTTTGTGAGCTTGTAAATCTCTTCCACTAAACCTATAGACTTTTGCCATACTACTAAATCCTTATATGTATTCATAAATTCTAAAGGCAATACTATTGGCTGTGAACTATTGGCTACGTACTACTTTAGT
>CAYNEQ010000036.1:0-7221 GCA_964396295.1 uncultured Gammaproteobacteria bacterium | reverse complement strand
CCAGAGGCATCTCGTTTAGAAGAAATGGCTGAAGAAATGGGGCTAGGCGCTGCAGAGTCTGCTCTAAGTCAAATTCTGGCCTCTAGAGCTAGTCGGGAACCTTAATATTAGAAATATTCGTTTGGGCTCGGAAGTCTCTTGTAAAGTCAAATTCTGGCCCCATACGCGCAATTATATGTCAAAGGAGAGGCTACAGCGTATAGAAATTATTGATGAGGATACCTGTGAGGTTTGTCGGGCTTTACATGGTCGCATTGTCGACAGCAACGATCCAGTAGCTAAAATGAAGTTAGTGCATGGTGGTTGTCGAGGGGTCTGGGAGGTTATTGGCAAAGACTCCTCTATGCAAATCAAACAAATCTAAAAGTGTTATCGTGCCTAATTTTCTGCCTTGAAGGAGGGCCATATTCACCAGGCTCTCTCCTTTCTAAAAATTTCCATGCCCATTTGGGGTCATTTAGATTTTCTACAATTGTTCTTCGAGCGCGTAAAACTACACTTCCTTTCAACATTGCTTTTCGCTCCAGAAATTGAGGGTTTCTTTTTTGATATTCATAGAACGCAGACGTTGAAATTCCTGCATAAAGACAGGCTTCTTGGTCAGTACCATCTAATGAAAATACGTGCTCTAGTTTCTGGAGAATAATTTGTTCATCTCTACCATCAAATTGCTTGCGACCAGTTTTCTTGGTAAGTATTTTTTTGTTCACAAAACAATTAGTTATAGGCAAATCAGGATTGAGAGGGAAAGTAATATTAAAATTTACCGTATCTCATCTGGTCTTCGTTGAGTGTTACTTCGGTTCCATCCCTGGCAATTACCTTGCCTGGTCCTGGATCTTTTATTTTTCCCTCATCCTTTGTTAGAAGCTTGTTAAATACGTCTGCAACATTATCATTATCTTGGTTTGGGGGCATATTATTTTAAGTAATACACATATTCTAACACGGCAGCCATATGTAAGCAAAAGTGTCTATTGATATAAGATATACACCCATCTTTTCGTTATAATTTTATTTAACTTCCAAAACCCTCTTTGCAGCGACCCAATAGTTTTGTCGTTCCTGCAATCCATTTATTCCACCGTTAATTTTTCTTGTGATAGAAATAAAATCTCCCGCATCAGCAAGTGTATTAAGATTTCTGGATGTCCAGAACCAGCACGCTGAGCGGAAAGCGTTAAGAGGCTCTTCTAAAAGTTCTGGATTTTTTATCAAATCTAGCTTAAGGGCTGAGCCGCACGCCTGATAATTGTTTTTACCCGTTAATTGAATGACGCCGCGCCCACGGTAACGCCACCCATCGCCACTTGCCTCATCGCCGTTTCCCATTCGATTAGCATATGTTTTGCTTGCAATTTTTTGGGGATTGCGAGCGTATTGGGGCGCTGTAGCTACTGTGAAGTATTTAGGGAAAGTTTTTAATAATCCAGCAGTGTGGTAATTTAAATTTTCTACAAAGGTACTTAGGCCACCAGATTCATGTGCTATTTGTGCTAAAAATATGCTGATTCTCATGGGAGTGTTAATTGAGAATTCTTGCATTGCCTGGTTTAATGGCCCGCATAACTCAATAGCTCTCGGCAATGGGAGAGTGCGTATAATAGCCTGTAGTTGGGCAGGTGTAACTGTAAATGAAGTAATGGTAGAGGATGGGGTTGGTGGCAAAGTATTAACTATTAGTGTAGCCACAGATGGATCAGGCAGATTAATAATTTGTCCTACAGAAATTCGGTTAATATCCGAGATTTGAGGATTTAAGTTCTTAAGATCTGCAATAGTTGTATTGCTATTTTTAGCAATTATACCAAATGTATCGCCGGATCTAACAATATAAGTTTTCATAAAAAATAAATAATTTTTAATTAAATTTAGACCAATCAATTTTATTGTCCATGAACTCCTTTAGTGAATAGCCGGCCGTGAATTGTAGGTGTGGTCTATCCTTAAAATCCTTCCAATTTCCACCCCATTCAAAGCCAAGGCCTGCTCCGATAGAACCTACTTTTTCAAATAAACTGAGATCATTCCATACTGCCTTTCCGTCAATTACAGGGCAGAAATCTAGTGCGACTCCAAAGTTGTGAAAGGAAGTTCCTCCTTTTGCGTTAGTGACTATTTTGCCCGGCTTAGTTCTGCCTTGGGCATATAGCGCATCTTGTTCGGCAATAGTTCTTAATGTTTGTGTAATTATAATTTTAATGCCGACCGCATTACATGCATTAATAAGCTCCATTGCCATTTTTTTGATTTTAGGTTTAAGAAGATCTATATTTGCCATATGTTTTTAAATAATTAATAAATTTTACCTTTAGCACTGTCTATACCCTTCCGTCTTTAGAGGAGTTAATCCAACTGGTTAAGTTATTAACAGATCAACACTTGACAGTTATATTGGCAACCGTTGACGAATTGAGATATAATAATTTTATTCTAAGCTACTTCGGTGAATTCAATTTAATATCTAGGTTCCCATGCTTGCCAGATATATAAAAACTTAAAAAATGTCTAATTCTTAAAATTAAAGACATTTTTTGTTGTGGGTAATCATATATTGACAAGAGAAAATATTGTGTGTTAAAGTCCTAGCCACGATATAAATTTAACAAAACCCTATATTTAGTAAGCAACGTTTGGGCATTCCAATGTTCTATCTCGTTGAACTAGGAAAGTGCAAGTACTGCTTGCCGAGTACAGGTACTAAAAAAAGACTTGTACAAGTTTATACGTTCAAAAGGCAACTGCGAGCGTATGAATTAAACTTTTAATAAAGATGAGCTGTACATTGAACCGTTAGCTCATTTTTATTTTTTTATTTTGATTGTTTCGACTACCGCATTTGCTTTCTTCTGGGCCTGCTTTACTGGCATAAATTTGCCTGTGACTGCTGAGCGGCCGATCTTGAATTTGGTGGTCATACTCTCTCACCTCCTTCTCTATCCCTTCGGATAGGGTTAGCCGCACAGTTGCTTTTGAACGGATTTTAGCAATTCTTTCCTACTTATAGTGGTAAAAATTTTTTTTAACCACTACATCTAGTAAAAAAGAAGCTAAAAGACATTATACCATTTTTAAAAAGTTTGTTCCAAAGGAGTAATTATGCCTGTAAATAAAGGCTAAAAAAAGTTCCTGCGTATTTATCCACACCTTGCTTGGCCCTTTATTAAAAGATCTTTAAGCACTGTCAAATTTTATATTATTAGTAAATTTTACCGAAATAGAAAAGGTGTAAGTTCTGCTAGATATTCCCAAAATTTCACTAATAATCTATAATAAGCTGGTCTAAGGCCGCTAATTATTCATAGTATGGCAGGAGTCGATCGTGGGCCGTCTGGTAAAGAACCGTTATTCGAATCCCAAGCCGATAAAGATTTTGATAAAGACATCTTTACACCGGATTCTGTTTTAGATTCAAATCTCAAGACTATTTTAGAGCTCGGCCAATCTGTGATAGAGGCCGAGCGAATTTTATTAGAGTATGCTTCTAAGGAGCCAAAGATTGCCTCACTTCTTCAATGTCCCCAATCAGCTGATAAGCACGCGGAAGGACCATTAATCAAAGATCATTATCGTTCTATCCTGATCGCACTTGAGGTGATAAAAAAGGGTTTGCTTGATAGTAGTAAAATGCCTGAGTGTCTGGAAATGAAGGGATATGAACAAGAATGGGACGCGGTTGTTCAGTTTATAAAAGACAATCCTGATTTAATGTTAATTTTTGCCTTAAGTCATGACCTGGGTAAAGAGGACTTTATTGGTTTTTATGCCAAAAAATCTATGGGTGAAGCAGCAGGCTTCCAAGATAAACGAACTTTCCATGAGGCTCAAAGAAGTAAGACCTTAACACCAAATGCCAGGAAGCGTTGGCAGCAACGATACGCTAACTTATATACAAATTTTGCAGCTAAGCATCCTGATATACCTGAGGCAGATGTTCAAAAAAAGTTTTTTGATTTGTACGGTATAACTGTCACTTATATTGGACATGAAAATGGATTATCGCTCCCAGAGAACAGAGCTGTTACGGATAGGTTGATTGCACAGAAGGGTTTGGATGATAATAACGCTAGGTTACTAGATTATTCTGTCTCACATCATGTAAGTAATTATATGGATTTTGCTAAGGGACCAGCAGATTATGATAGTTTGGTCGTGGCAGCACGCGAGGCAGAGGTTGATCTAGATAAAGCACTTTTGAGCTTGCAGGCTGGCATGGTCATCGACGGTATTTTGGGAGCGAGAAAAAGACGGGAAGGAGAGGACGGTCTTTTTATTGCCACAACGACCTTAAGAAAATTTTTTGATGCGCAGCGGGCACACCCCCAATACATACAAGATCAGGAAGCAAAGAGAGTTGAAAATGAAATAAAAGACAAAATTAAACAAATTCTCCCTAACCAGGGATTGGGTGGTAGGGATTTGGTAGATTTGGGAGTTCCGGCAACGGCGCGGGCAAAAATTGTCGAGGCTATATATAGTGCTGTCAGAGGATCTGGAGAGTTAGAGCTATCTGAAGATATTGTGAGTATCCTACCGGTAGGAGTACAGGAAACTCTAACTCAACGGGTGCAAAAAGCGCATATATTTTTTAAATAACACATTAGTTTTATGACAGAAAAAAACCATACACCTCGATCTGTAGAAGTGGCTTCGTTAGTTAATAGTGATCCAAAGCCTATTGATGTTGCAGAATTACGTAAAACAAAAAAATGGAAGATTATGGAGGAATTGTTGGTAGTTGATATTCCTATTATCAATGCATTTGAAGATATTATTAGAAGAGTTGATAAAATGTCATCGGCTGCCGATAAAAGTAATGAAGGTACAGAACAAATGCCTAAAGGGGCTTTTGAAATGGCAGATAATGCTAGTAAAACTTTCTTTTCATACGCGCTTGCAGAAAGAGCTAAATTTTCATCTCTTATTCTTGAATTGGGGGAGATAAACTTAGATGAATGGAAAGCATTTCTTGTAGCCTCGGGGATTTATAAAGATGAGTATGTTGGAACTGAACCGCAGCAGACGATTTTTATTGGAGAGGATATTAGTGAAGTAGAATTAAAACAAGTAAAAATGCAAAAAATTTTTGATATAAGTGATAGAATGCATAGAGATTTACTACAAGCAGGTTTATGGATTTCTGCTGCCCCGACCAATCCTTCCTTTGATGATGAACGTGCAAAAATTGAGGAGTTGTTCACGCGTATTGATTTAGAACGTAGAGGGTACGCGGCGGCAGCGCTCCATGCGGCAGGTATCACTGACGCAGAATGGAATAATTTTTTACAAATGGAGGCAGATTCATATAAAAAAGATGCAGACATAGATGCTGATGAGGTCTTTGAACATATTGATCAAATAGGAGAGGTTGAAAAACGATTTGAAGAGATGACAGATGCCGAACTCTCAGCCTTGTATTGGAGAAAAAATGAAGAATTGGTTCAGCTGGGTAAATATCGATTGGCTGGTGACTACATGTTCGCGGAGGGTGCGTCGGAAAGAGTTGCAAACGATATAAAAAAGATTTTAGAGATATTAAAAAGTCGAGGTCTGGCCAACCCATTACCTCGAGATATAAAATAGAGATTTAATATTTTTAGATAACTAAAGAATATGTCACACACACGAGATGTTGGTAGCTCTAGTCCAGAACACATGAAAGAAGCTATTGGGGCACAACTGGATGCCTTTACCACTGAACATAAAATCAGATCGCTTCGGGACAGACTTAACACTGGGTTAAACGAAGTAGGTATATTGGCAGTTGAACAAACAAGAAAAAGAATTGAGGCGCTCTGTGAGCGGGTAGCAGGTGATACTGAAAAAGGCAAGCAACTGTATCAAGAGCTAGTTGGCATGTCTGTCGATATTCAACAAGCCGGGCCGTGGGACTATGCGCCAGAATTTAATAATCCAACAAATGAAACGGCACGGTTGTGGCAAATGTTAACCTTCACGCTTACCCGAGAATTTACTAGAGAGGACGGAGAAGTGCTAAGCGGCGGGAATGGACAGGTATTAAATAGTAAAGAGTTTTTTGCCGATATTGAACGTATTGTGGGTAATCTGGAAGAGGCTGTGGCGAATCCAGATGGTTTTTTTCAAGAAGCCAGAGCCGATATTCTTGGCGGAGTTGAAAAGTATGGTGTTCGTCTAGAATCATTTGCTAGAAAGAGCAAAAAGAATGGGAGGGGTGAAAAACAACCTCCCGAAAAAATATTAAGAGGAAAAGAGGTAAAAGAAAAAGAATGGGACCCTACAGCGTTTGCTCCCATTGCAGACAAATTTGAAGGATTTTTAGTCATGGCGCTTAAAGGTGCTGAAGCTGGTATTGTCAAAAGCGATGATGGTGAGGTATTTGTTGGTGCGCGCGGCCAAATTGAAGATAGTTTAATCGAATCATGCGGCTTAGTGGCTGAAAAGAAAGTAGAGTATGATCGACCAGGTTCAACTAGAGAAGTTACGTATTTTCGTCCCATTGGCAGTGCTCAAGATAATAAACATGATGTTATAAAAAAAGTACATGGCGGTTTTCTGGTAGTATTAACCCGTAATTTAGATCTGGCTAAATCA
Source organism: uncultured Gammaproteobacteria bacterium (assembly GCA_964396295.1). Classification (GTDB taxonomy): domain Bacteria; phylum Patescibacteriota; class Patescibacteriia; order Magasanikbacterales; family GWA2-37-8; genus XYD2-FULL-39-9. The sequence goes on along the minus strand of CAYNEQ010000036.1, from coordinate 648 downwards.
ATTGTAGAGGCCTTAGCGCATAAAAAAGAAGCGATAAGAGTTGCAGAAGAGTCTCTTGGTCATACTAGAGTTATCCAGACAAGTGAAGGAAAAGGATCGCGGTCGGATGACGAGCATGAGATAGAGAGTGCACGACGGGCATTTTTAAGTCCTTCAGCAAAACCCAACCTGGAAACGAACGCAACATCAACCGAAACCGCTTTAGTGAGCCAACGAGATGTTTTTTATCAAAGGTTGTGGGATATTAGAGGAAAATATGTATATTTAGATGCGCTTAAAAATTTAGAACAAGACCGATCTAAAAAAGGTCAACAGGTTACGGAAAATGACAAAGCTGAACTTATAAAAAAGGTTACAGAAAAGATGTGGCAAAAGGTGGAAGAAATTATGTATATCAATCAAGTGATTGGCCAACATCTCCATAATTTATCACCTGAGATAAGACGCGTTATTGATATGGCGGGGGGTGCGGGCGATATTGGTTTGGGAGTGACCATGGAATTATTAGTACGAGGTCGAGAAGTAGACGGGGTAGAAATCGTCGATCCTCAGGAAGGTACAAATTATTTTATGCGTACCATCATTGCGAACTTGCCCTTAGGATTAAGAGCACAGTTTGAGAAAATAGCACATCATGCCTTAGATACC
>CAYNEQ010000035.1:3273-7375 GCA_964396295.1 uncultured Gammaproteobacteria bacterium | reverse complement strand
GCTTATTGCCGTCGGTAATGTCTTGGATGCTTCTATAACCGGTGTTAATTTTTCTCAGGCTTCTTTAGCGGCCAAGAAAAGCGCTATTGATACAATTAGAACAGCTATAAATGCCCAGTTACTTTCTTTGACCACCGCTAAGCAAGCAATTGTTGACGCTAAGGTAACCCTAAAACTTAAGGAGTCTGCCTATAAACAAGCGTTGGCAAATTATAATAATAAAGTAAATCCACCTCGTGATGTGGATGTGGCTTCGTATCGCGCTGCGGTTGCCCAGGCCGTTGCTGCTCGCAATAAAGCCATCATTCGCGCGCCAATAAATGGTGTAGTTACTTCAGTAAATAAAAAAACGGGCGAGTTTATCGGTTCGAGTGAGGAAATGGTGCGAATGTTTGTGCCGCATTACGAAATTAAAGTAGATATTCCGGAAACCGATATTACAAAATTGGCTATGGGTGATACTGTTGAAATTACCTTAGATGCCTTTGGCGATGAAACTAAATTTTCAGGTAAAGTAGTAAACATTGAACCAGGCTCAACCGATATTTCTGATGTGGTCTATTATAAAGTCACGGTCACTATCGATGATACGAAAAAAGATATCAAGCCTGGGATGACCGCCAATGTCGTTATTAGTACGGACGCACGTTCAGGTGTGCTCTTCTTGCCGCTTCGGTCTGTTCATACCAATGATGATGGTAAATATGTACGCGTGCTCGTAAACGGAGAATCAGTAGATAAGAGGGTTAAGTTGGGACTCAAAGGAGATAATGGACAAGTAGAAATTAGAGAAGGATTGACAGAAGGCGAGCAAGTAATTATTGGTACTAAATAATTGTATGGCTTTAATTGAGGTAAAAAATCTCATCAAGAATTATGAGAATGAGGGCGTGGTCACACCCGTGCTGTATGGCCTTAATTTTTCCATTGAAAAAGGGGAGTTCGTGGCTATTATGGGTCCGTCTGGTTCGGGAAAATCGACGCTTATGCACATTCTCGGTTTTTTGGATAAGTTGACATCAGGTTCGTATATTTTTGGCGGTAAGGACGTGAGTTTTTTAAGCGATGATGAACTTGCCGGTATGCGCAGCCATGAAGTCGGTTTTATATTTCAAGCTTTTAATTTGTTGCCTCGGACGACGGTCATGGAAAATGTTATGTTGCCGCTCACATATTTATCTATGAAGCAGGCGGAGCGAGTACAGAAAGCGAAAGACTCTCTTATTGCCGTAGGGTTAGGGCATAGGTTGGAGTATTTTTCCAACCAGCTTTCTGGTGGTGAAAAACAGCGAGTGGCTATTGCGAGGTCGCTCGTCAATAACCCGTCGGTAATTTTTGCTGATGAGCCAACCGGAAATTTGGATTCTAAATCAGGACTGCAAGTGATGCGGATTTTACAAAATCTTAATGAACAAGGTCACACCATCATTTTGGTTACGCATGAAAAATATACTGCTGATCATGCCAAGCGTATCTTACGCATCAAGGATGGGTTGATTATTGAAGATGCGCCCGTGGCGAACAGGCTTTTTGCCAAAGATGTGGAAGAGTTAAAAAAATAATTTTTAGTTGTCATTCTGAGCAAGGCGAAGAATCTCTGTCCAATTTTTTAAAAATGACCGAGATCCTTCATTATATTCAGGATGACATTCGTATGAATGTAGTTGAAGAAATATCTACCGTGTGGCGAATTGTAGCTCGTAATAAAGTCCGATCATTTCTCACCATGCTTGGAATTATTATCGGTATTATGTCCGTAATTGTAGTGATGTCAGTGGGCGCAGGGGCCCAAAGTTTAATTTTAAATCAAGTGACCAGTCTCGGCTCGAATTTGGTAGCTATTTTGCCAGGAAAATCAGAGGATAACGGCCCACCGGCTTCAGCTATGGGAATTGTCGTCACCACCTTAGTCCAAGATGATCTTGATGCGATTGTAAAATCAGATTTTTCTAAAAGTATTGTGGCAGTGACACCGTATGTGCGAGGGGTGGATACTATTGAATGGGCCGGTAATTCTATAGATACTAATTTTGTCGGTGTTTCATCACAGTTACCACAAGTCGAGGATACCAGCCTGGCGACGGGTAGGTTTTTCTCTGAAGAAGAAGAAAAAAACCTGGGTAAGGTGGCGGTTCTGGGAAGCCGGGTAGTTAAAGACTTGTTTGGAGATGTCGATCCAATTGGGAAGAAAATAAAAATAAAGAAAACCACCTTCACGATTATTGGTACGATGGTGGAACGCGGTACCAGCGCTTTTCAAAATCAGGACAACCAGATTTATGTGCCATTTTCTACGGCCCAGAAATTGCTCTTAGGCATAAACTATGTCAGTTTTGCGCGGCTAAAAATCAGTACGGCCGAACAGGTTGATAAAAGTGTTCAGTATATCAAAGAAATTTTAAGAGAGCAGCATGATATTACCAATCCGGAAGAGGATGATTTTTCGGTGCGAACTACTGCCCAGGGTTTGGATGCGCTCACTAATATTACTAATGCTTTAAAAATATTTTTATCCGCCATTGCGGCCATATCGCTCGTGGTTGGTGGTATTGGGATTATGAATATTATGTTAGCGGCCGTCCAAGAAAGGACCAGAGAAATAGGTTTGCGCAAAGCGGTTGGAGCTACCAATGGAAATATTATTTTTCAGTTTCTCATTGAAGCCGTGGCGATTACTTTTTTGGGCGCCATTATTGGTATTGTGTTAGGCAGTGGCATATCCTTTGCCACCGGTACAGTCGCACAACGTCTTGGGTATCACTGGGATATTGTGGTTTCGCCATCATCAATTGTAGTGGCATGTTTGGTTGGTATTGGTATTGGATTAATTTTTGGTTTAGTACCGGCTAAGCGCGCTTCCAAACTAAATCCGATTGAAGCTCTACGATATGAATAGTCGCACTAACATCAGTATGAGTTTAAAATTAGCGGCCCGATCCTTGTTGTCTCAAAAAACAAGGTCGATTTTAACGATTCTCGGAATTAGTATTGGTGTGGCCGTGGTCATTACAATTTTAGCGGCCGGACGGGGGCTTGATAAATTTATCATGGGACAATTAGAAATTTTTGGCTCTGACACCATAAGTATTGAGGTTAAAATTCCTTCTGCCAAAGGCGCGTCTACAGAAAATGCGGTCGGTCAGTCTACCGGTGTTACTATTACCACTTTAAAGGATCGAGACTTGGTAGATGTTAGCAAAAACCCAAATATTTTGGCGGCCTATGGTTGGGTAATTGGTCAGGCTATAGTGTCATATCAAGGACAGATAAAAACTGTGACTTTGGTTGGCCAAGGTTATCAGATGCCCGAAGTGGAAAAATTTTCTTTAGCTGAAGGTCGGATGTTTACGAAAGAGGAAGAGGATTCGCTTGCGCAAGTGGCGGTTTTGGGGCCGACAGTAAAAGAAACGTTGTTTGGTGAAGATTCAGCCGCAGGCAAGACCGTATATATAAAAGGTAAGTCGTTTAAAGTGTTAGGTACCGCGGTTAAGCGAGGCGCTAGCTTTGGCATGGATATGGATAATATGATCATTTTGCCAACCAAAACGATGCAAAAGAGAATTCTCGGTATTGATTATGTGCGAAACATTATAGCTAAGATGAAAGATACAAATATTTCCAAACAAACCGTGGAGGAGCTTGGAGAAATTGTTCGGGCTAACCACGATATCACAGATCCTGCGAAAGATGATTTTCAAATCAATACCATGGCCGAGGCTATGTCGATTTTAGAAAGTGTCGTGAGTGGTATTACTTTTTTGCTGGTTGCCCTGGTGTGTATTTCTCTTATTGTGGGAGGAGTGGGAATTATGAATATTATGTATGTCTCGGTTTTGGAACGGGTATTTGAAATCGGTCTGCGAAAATCCCTGGGGGCAAAAAATAAAGATATCTTGTGGCAGTTTTTGATGGAATCGCTGCTCTTAACCATTGTTGGCGGGGTGGTCGGAGTTATTTTAGGGGCATTGTTGGCTTTTGTTGTATATGTAGTTGCTACGGCTAATAATTTTAATTGGGTCTATAGCATCCCGGTCTATTCTATATTTTTATCTGTCGGTTTTTCTGCCTGCATTGGCATTTTGTTTGGTCTCTACCCGGCTCG
>CAYNEQ010000035.1:0-3173 GCA_964396295.1 uncultured Gammaproteobacteria bacterium | reverse complement strand
GAAAAAAATTTTAGTCATCCAATTTAGTCTAGATAAAACAAAAGAACACGCCCAGCTGTGTCTAAAAGAAAGTTGTCCCGGAGCAGAGCTCGTTTTTATTAATGCGCTTGAACATGATTTGAGTCAAATAAATGCTGATGATTATAGCGGGGTAATCTTGGGCGGCAGTGGTCAGTATTATTTGTCTCAGGGCGATGGATTAGATACATGGCTGGTGCCGGTTTTTAAATTTTTAGATATTGTATTTGAAAAAAATATACCGACCTTAGGAATTTGTTTTGGTTGTCAGATTTTGGCTCTGTATCAAGGTGGTGCGGTCGTAAGAGATGAAAATTTGCGACAATCCGGCAGCCTGGAAAGTTATGTGCTCTCAGGCGCAACCACTGATCCAATTTTTTCTAATTTGCCTCCTACTTTTCTGGCAAACTTTGGGCATAAGGATACGCCTGTAAATTTGCCAGAGCACTTTGTGCCTTTGGCTAAATCTGACAAGGTTCCTTGCGTGGCCTTTAGAGTGGCGGATAAAAAAATTTGGGGGACTTTATTGCATCCGGAGCTGAACGCACAGCGCGCTAAAGAGAGGATATCCATGTTGCCAGATTATGCTGGAAATCCGGATGATTTGCAGCAGTATATTGAGCAAACAGTCAAAGAAACACCGGAAGCAAACCAAATTTTAGCTTCTTTTGTTCAAGTAATTTAACGGTTTTATTTTAACAGCCCTTTTCTTAATTGAGTTTATCAGGTAGTATTTTGTTATACAGAAATAAACCTTGTTTAGGCTATGACCGACACTCAAGCTATCAAAGACAGGTTGGATATTGTGCAGATTATTGGGGAATATGTGCGCCTGAAAAAAGCGGGCATAAACTATAAGGCCAACTGTCCCTTTCATAACGAAAAGTCGCCTTCGTTTATGGTGCAGCCGGAAAAGCAATTCTGGCACTGTTTTGGTTGCGGCAAGGGTGGCGATGTGTTTTCCTTTATTCAGGAAATGGAAGGTATAGACTTTGCCGAAGCATTGAAGCTGTTGGCTACTCGCGCGGGAGTAAAGCTCGATAATTTTGCCAGCGAAGTTAATAAAAGTCAAAAAAATAGAATTATCGAAATTAATAGCAAGGCTGCTTATTTTTTTCATCATTTCTTGGTAGAAATTCCAGCGGCCCAAGGCGCGAGAGAGTATCTAAAACAAAGACAGTTATCTCAAGAAACCATTGTTGATTGGCAAGTCGGTTTTGTGCCAGACCAATGGGATTTGCTGACTAAATATTTATTGCAAAAAGGAAATAGTATTGATGACCTGATTGCTTCTGGTTTAACTATAAAAAAAGATAATGGTGGATACTACGATCGCTTCCGCGGACGAGTCATGTTTCCGATTTGGGATGCGCATGGCAATGTGGTCGGATTTACGGGCCGGGTGCTCGTAGAAACCGAACTATCAGGCGGCAAGTATGTGAATACGCCGCAGACATTGGTTTTTGACAAATCAAGAGTTTTGTATGGCCTTAATAAAGCCAAGACAGAGATAAAAGCAAAAGATCAAACGGTGCTTGTAGAAGGCCAAATGGATGTGATTGCTTGTCACCAGGCAGGCATGAAAAACGTGGTAGCCTCTTCGGGGACAGCCTTAACATTTGAACAGATAAAGTTGTTAAAAAGATATTCGAATAATATTGCCATTGCGTTTGATGCGGATGCGGCTGGACAAAATGCGGCTAAGCGAGGTATTGATTTGGCGTTGGAGCAGGGGATGAGCATTAAAATTATCCAAATACCTGCGGGAGGAGGTAAGGACGCGGATGAATGTTTAAAGAAAGATAAAAGTGTTTGGTTTAAGGCGGTAGAAAACGCCCGAGAGGTAATGGATTGGTATTTTGTCAGTACCTTGTCAGGTCTTGATACCTCTAATCCCAAGCAAAAGCAAAAAGCGGCTGAAACGATATTAACAGAAATAATCCGTCTGCCGTTTGCGGTGGAGCGGGATCATTGGCTTAAAAAATTAGCGTACGAATTGGGGGTCGAGCAAAGTACCTTGGCAGCTGAAATGACAAGAATTATAGCCGCCAGACCGAAGAATTACGCTGAGCCGAACCCCCTATCAACAACTAAACCCACAACTCCGGTACAGACAGCTGAGGAAGATAAGTTGCAGTTACAGACAGAACTGCTCTTTACTTTGTTGTTCAAGTTCCCTCGGTTGCTTGCAGACTATGTGCCTCAGTTAAGGTCAGATTTTTTTGCCCATTCTAGGTTTTTAGGCCTTTACGAATCTTTAAAAAGCCAGTATAATGGCTTTGATATAGAAAATTTTAAAGGCAGCTTATCCGCGGAAGAGCAAACCGCGGTTGATGTTTTATTGTTAAAATCAGAAAAAGATTATCCTGGATTTACAGTAGAGCAGGCAAGTCAGGAAATTAAAAATTTATTTGCCGGTATAAAATCTGAATGGCAAAAAAATAAACGGCAGGAATTAAATACCAGACTTCGAAAAGCGGAATATGAAAAAGACTCAGATCAAGTCAGGCAAATTTTACAAGAAATAATTAATTTAGATAAATAAGATTTAAATCTGTCCTTTTCTATGCCCAAAAAAAAGGGGACAATTAAGAAATCTTCCAAGCTATTGCGCGGTAACCAGACGCGTAAGCCACAGCGGGAGAAGTTAGTAAAAAAAATAAAAAAACAATCTTCAGCAAAAAAAGTAGTAAAACAAAAAAAACTTCTATCTTCTAAGCCGGGGCATAAGCAATCACCGGCCGAAGAAATTGTGCAAGAGCCAACCCTTAAAGATATTTGGGCTATTGTCGCTAAAGGCCGCAGTCGCGGTTTTCTCACTCAGATTGAAATTGAAGGTGTATTTTCCCGCCCAGAACAGTATCTTGATCTCTATGAAGGGTTCATGGATTTGCTTGATAAAAATGGCGTCAGTGTGGTAGAAACAGCGGGTAATTTTTTGGGTCAGCGCAGCGGCCAAAAAGAATTGTTAAAGCAGTTTCAGGGTGCTCAGCCTGATATGGATACGCCTTTTGACCTGGGTCAAATATCTTCAGATTCTATTCAGATGTATTTGCGTAAGATCGGAAAAATTCCTTTGTTAAGCGTGGCAGAAGAAGTGGCGCTGGCCAAACGCAAAGAACGCGGTGATAAAGAAGCTGTTCGAACACTGATTG